>CASEQE010000054.1 GCA_949289995.1 uncultured Peptococcaceae bacterium | reverse complement strand
TAAAAAAGATCCGGCATTGAAAAAAGCAACCAGTATCAGAACGAATGTCTAATCACTGCTTGCTTTTATTTCAAAGCTGGTCGGAGCGACACGACTTGAACGTGCGACCTCTACCACCCCAAGGTAGCGCTCTAGCCAAACTGAGCTACGCCCCGTTATGCCGCCCATCGGACGGCAAAAACTATTATATATATTTTATTAAGATTTGTCAATATTTTCTTGGGGTTTTTAAAAAATTTACCTATCTAGATGGAAGGCTGTGTGCAGCGCGATGGCGGCTTCATTGATTTTGGTTTCGTCGATAATGCAAGAAATTTTAATTTCAGAGGTGGCAATCATCAAGATATTGCAATCAATATCGGCCAGGGTTTTAAACATGGTAGCCGCAACGCCCGGATGGGTCATCATACCTGCGCCGACGATAGAAATCTTGGCAATATTATCTTCTAGCAAATAGCTTTGCGCATTTAATTCTTTAACCATTTGCTGGGCAAGTCTTTCTACGTTGTCTTTATCGTCTCTGCCGCAGGTAAAAGAGATATCCTGTTTATCTTCTCTGGTGCCACTTTGGATAATCATATCCACATTGATTCCTTCTGCTGCCAGTAGACCGAAGATAAGCGCCGAAACGCCGGGCTGATCAGGTACGCCAAAAATAGTCGTTTTCAAAACGTGCAAATCATGGGCGACGCCGCAGACGATCAATTCCTGCTCCAAATCTTTTTGCATATGGGCAACCTCCTTAACAATCGTGCCTTGAGAATGGTTAAAACTTGAACGTACGTGCAAAGGTATATTGTATTGTTTGGCCAACTCCACGCTACGTGGCTGCAAAACCAAGGCGCCCATGGCAGCCATTTCCAGCATTTCATCATAGGATATTTCTGGAATTTTCCAGGCGGTTTTGATAATACGGGGATCGGCGGTATATACGCCGTCTACGTCGGTATAAATTTCGCACAAGTCGGCGTTTAAAGCGATGGCTAACGCTACGGCGCTGGTATCGGAGCCGCCTCGCCCTAAGGTAGTAATTTCGCCTTGTTCGTCTATTCCTTGGAATCCGGCAACGACAACAATATTACCTTTATTCAATTCATTAAGCACTCGTTTACTATCTATATTCAAAATTTTTGCGCGAGAATAAATGCCGTCGGTATGATAACCAGCTTGCGCACCGGTTAGAGAAATTGCTTTATGTCCCAATGCGTGCAATGCCATAGCCAATAAAGCGATGGATTGTTGTTCACCGGTCGAAAGCAGCATATCCATTTCACGAACCGGGGGTTTGCGATTGAGTTGGTTAGCTAAAGCGATTAAATCGTCGGTGGTATCGCCCATTGCGGAAACCACTACCGCCACTTGATTGCCTTCCGATGCAGCTTCCGCTACTCTTCGCGCTACTCTTTGAATTCTTTCTGCGTTGGCGACGGAACTGCCGCCAAATTTTTGTACGATAATTGCCATTTTATCCTCCCAGAATTAAGATACGCGATATAAGTCTAGCTATGCTAATCTTACGCCTTGATTATCCATGGCCACCGTTCTGATTTGTGCAGTAACGTCTGCTGCAGCAAAAGCTTCCTGCATGGCGCCACCTATATTTTCCATCAAAACCGGATCGTTTTCTGTAAATGCAATCATGGTAGGTCCGGACCCGCTGATCACACAGCCGATCGCCCCGGCTGCGATGGCGGCCTCCACAACTTCTTGCGCGCCTTTGATCAAGGTGAAACGATACGGTTGGTGCAAACGGTCGAACAACATGGCTCGAAGGCCGGCCATATCGCCTTCTGCTATCGATAGGGCAAGGTAAGCGGCATGACTGAGATTATATACCGCATCGTCCAGCGAAACGCTGCGGGGCATAATCGCCCTAGCTTTTTTGGTGGAGATGGGAAAATCGGGGGAAGCCAAAACCGCATGCAGCGAAGCGGGTAGGGAAACTTTTTTTACATATTGTTTGCCGCCCTCGCTGGCAATAACGGTAAAGCCGCCATATAGGGCCGGGGCCACGTTGTCGGGGTGGCCTTCAATTTTACTGGCTAGCTCCAGCATGGCTTGATAATCGAGAATTTTCCCCATCAGTAAGTTTGCGCCATAAATACCGCCCACGATTGCCGCCGAAGAACTACCCATGCCGCGTGCCAAAGGAATATAATTTTGGCAGAGAATGGAAAGCGGGGGCATGGATATGCCAGCCAGATCATAGGCGGCTTGAGCGGAGCGGACGATTAAGTTTTGCGCCGTATCAGCTAACGAATTGGCGCCTTCGCCTTCGATTTTAATCGAGAAAGCTTCGCTGGGCTGCATTTCAATATAATTATAGTAACCTAACGCCATACCGAAACTGTCATAGCCGCAACCACAATTTGCCGTTGTGGCGGGAATTTGAATTCGGAAACCTGTAGTAGCCATTAAATATCCTCATCCTCCACTCGTATATAGTTGTTGACCTTTACGATGCAATCCAAATCGGTTAAAGCCTCTAAAGCTTTTACCAAATTTTCATGACGAACTTTATGGGTTATGACTACGATTTCGGTTTGTTCCGCATCAATTCTTCTTTTTTGCATAACGGAATCCATACTTACTTGACAATCGCCTAGCACTTTAGCCATTGCGGCAAAGACGCCTACTCTGTCGAAAACCTGTATACGAACATAATATTTGCTAATGGTATCGGCCAAAGGACGAATGGGCAGTTGCTGGTAGCAGGTGCAGCCCCAACGGTTGCAGGAATGGTGGGCAATATTACGGGCGGCTGCGACAACGTCGCCGGCAATGGCGCTGCCGGTAGGAAGCGAACCGGCGCCACGGCCATAAAGCATAGCGTTTTCTACCGCGTCGCCAGTGATAAAGACGGCGTTATAGGAATCGCGAACGGAGGCTAGCGGATGTCCTTTTTTGATCATAGCTGGATGGACTCGTACATCGATCATTTCCCCATCGAAACGGGCAAGACCAATACTTTTGATTACATAGCCAAATTCATCGGCATAGGCGATATCCCAACTGCTGATTTGGCTAATGCCTTCCGTGGCGACCATAGTGTCGTTTACCCGGCTATTATAGGCGATGGAAGCGAGAATAGCGATTTTTCTTGCTGCATCATATCCCTCTACGTCGTTGGTAGGATCGGCTTCGGCGAAACCCAAAGCCTGGGCTTCGGACAAAGCCTGGGCAAAGTCTGCGCCTTGTTCGCACATCATGGTGAGAATATAGTTTGTGGTACCGTTTAGTATGCCCATAATTTGGCTAAAACGATTCCCCGCTAAGCTTTCTTTCACCGCTTGGATTACGGGTATGCCTCCGGCGACGCTGGCTTCAAAAAATAGGTCTACATGGTGCTCCGCCGCTAGCTGCAATAATTCGCCGCCATGGGCCGCCATTAAATCTTTGTTAGCGGTAACCACGCTTTTACCCGCACGTAAAGCCGAGCAAATCAATTCTTTGGCTATTGTGACGCCGCCGATCACTTCTACGATGATATCAATATTGGGATCGTCCACGGCATCTTGCCAACGATTGCTAACGATAGATTGAGGCAGGTTTAATTTTGCGCATAAGTCGGCAGCTCGTTGTATATCCACGTCGATTAGTCGCGTCACGTGAATAGGAAGGGCGCGGGCGGCAATGACTTCGTGATTTTGGCATAATACCGTAACGGCGCCGCTACCAACAGTACCTAAGCCTATGACGGCTATGTGAACCGCTTCAGGCATATTGTTGTTTGTTTTCATAATCATCCATACCTCATGTAATCTAATGAATATTTGTATGTGCCATACCCATGAGTATATCAAATAAAAGCGGTAGGCGCAATAAATTTATATGCTAAAATAGGAAAAACTTCTGTAAAATTTGCACTTTCGACCAACGTCAGAAATGTGCTATTTTTATTATCTACGATTGCTTCTACATATGAATTTCCATACAGGATTATCTTTTTTGTAACTGTGCTTTAAAGCTAATTCTTCGCGGCGTAGCGGTTTGACAAAACTGAATGGTATAGACATGGTTTTGTTCATCCGTATCAAGAATTTTTCCTTCTCCTAGCAGCGGGTGAACAATCGTATCGCCGGGGCGGAAAACGGCTTCCATGTCGGTTCGCGCCAATACTTTTTCATGCCAAAGGATTCGCTCTTGTGCTTGCTGAACCAGGATTTCATCTGGAGGGCGCACAAAGTCCAATAGAGATGGATCGATATTGAACAAAAAACGGGAAGGAAAACGAATGGAGCCGTCTAAATTACGCCCTTGAGAATCGCTTAGATATAGTCCGGTTTCCGCACGGGTAACGGCAACAAATGCGAGCCGTCTTTCTTCTTCCATCCCCTCTATGTTTAATATTTTTTTGCTGGGGAAGACCCCTTCGTTGAGGCCGCAAAGAAACACATAGGGGAATTCTAGGCCCTTTGCAGTATGTACGGTAGCCAACCTTACTCCGTCTTTTACGCCGGTGATATCGCTACTATTGAATAACGCGATGTGACGCAGATAATTTTCCAACGTCACTTCTTCGCCGCAAGTGGTTTCATACTCGTATATGGATTGTTTGAATTCAGCTAAATTGTCCAGGCGTGCTTGATCGCCTGCGGTTCGTAACGCCGCCTCGTACCCGCTTTTTTCCAAAATGGCGCCTGCTAATTCGGAAATGGACATAGTTGCGGCGGTGGCGGAAAATTCATCTACTAGGGATAGAAATTGCCGGCCCCTAGTATTTTTAAAAGCTTCGGCATCGATATTCTGTCGCAAGCTTTGCAGTAGAGAACAATGGTGCTCTTCACTATAGCGGCGCAATGCCGCCATTCGTTGTTCGCCAATATTCCGTTTTGGACGGTTGACCGTTCGTGCAAATGATAAATCGTCTTGCAAAGCGATTAAGCGCAAATAAGCCAACGCATCTTTGATTTCGCTGCGGTCTAAAAATTGCGTGCCGTTATAGACGTAATATGGAATTTGTTTTTTGAATAAAGCTTCTTCTAATACGCGAGATAAATAGTGGGCGCGGTATAATATGGCGATAGAGGATAGGGGAACGCGATTTTGTTGCAATTCTAGGATTTTGTTGCAAATCCACTCCGCTTCTTCTTGTGCGGACAGGCCATGAAAATACAGAGGTTTGTCGCCGGAATCTTGCATGGAAAGCAGATTTTTAGCAATTCGTTTTTTATTGTGTTGGATGAGCGAATTTGCGGCGGCGACGATTTGCGGCGTGGAGCGATAGTTTTTCATCATCATAATCGTTACAGTTTGCGGAAAATCTTTATCAAAGTCCAGTAAATATTTGCCGTTGGCGCCGCGCCAAGTATATATTGTTTGATCGGGGTCGCCGACTACGAATAGGTTTTTATGATAGGAAGCCAGCGTCTGCAATAATTGATATTGCAAATCATCTATATCTTGAAACTCGTCCACCATGATATAGGTTAAGCGTTCCCGCCATTTTTGGCCAATATCTGGATGCTGGGCAAATAAATATAGGGTAAACTTTAGCAAATCGTTGTAGTCTAAACCGAAGCATTTCTTTTGTTGATACAGGTAACCGTAAAAAATAATATCCTTGACCGAGGATGCCTGTAGGTATTTTTGCCGCAGTATGTCCAAGGGCATAGCCAGGATATCCAGATAGTAGTCTGGGATTTCCTTGAGTTTTTTTATTTCAATCATATCTCTGGCTTTAGCAAAGGACATATGTTGCAAAGATAAGCTGCGTTCTTCATAAATCAGTTGTAAAATGTCATCGATATCTCGATTATCTAAAACGATAAAACGTTCTGGATATTGTAAAGCGTAAATATCTTCTTGTAACACGGAGACGCAAAAACTATGAAAAGTAGCAATATAGCCGCCGCCGCAGTCTGGCAGCATACCGAGAATCCGTTGGCGCATTTCATTCGCTGCTTTGTTGCTAAAAGTTAAGCAGAGAATATTTTCCGGCAAAATGCCCATTTGATGAACCAAATAAGCATATCGATAGGTTAGAGCCTTGGTTTTGCCGCTGCCAGCGCCGGCAATGACGCGCACATAGCCTTCGGTGGTAGTCGTTGCCGCCAGTTGTTCCGTATTGAGCTGTTGTAAAGCATCTAACATATAGGTCTGTTGCTCCTTATTTTATATATGCGTAGGTTTTGCCTATTTACCGGCGGCGACGGCATACGGACAAGCGGCGCTTATACGCTTTTTACCCATATCTAATATAGTATAACAGTTTTTGGTCAAAAAGGAAAGATGCCGTGTTGTTGGCAGACCTCGGGATATACTTAGCGGTCAGGAGAGCGCAAAACAGGAATTTCATTTTGCGGCGGTAGACAAGAGCCGTTTTGGCAAAGATAAAAAGTGGTTTGGCCGTTGACCGGAGGGTATTGGCTGTTGTTGGCGCTCAGCAGCGTCCAAACATCTAAGGGTAAAGCTTTTTGTATGGCCGGCAAATTGGCATCGTTTTGCGGCACGACTACCAGTTTTGGCGCGGGTTGCTCTTGATGGAGCCAAGCGGTAAGAAACATAGGATAGGCCGCTGGATAGACTTGCGCTTGGCGGTACATAAACGCCATTTGCCGGCGTAGCACATCCGACCATCGTTGCTCGGGACAAAGATATTCTAATAAGACCAATCCATAGGTCATCAGGGAATTGCCGCTAACGCCTGCGCCGTCAAAGGTCTCTTTAGGACGGTAAATGAGCTTTTGACCGTCGTTTCCAGACAAAAAGAAACCGCCGCGCTCCATATCGAAGAAATTGTCTACGGCTTTGCGGCAATAAACCTGGGCTTGGCGTAAATATTCTTCTTGCCAAGTGGCTTGATAAAGGGAGAGAGCGGCAAAGATACAGTTTGCGTAATCGTTGCATAGCCCGTTTACGCCTTTGCGGCCTTGCCGGTAGCTGATAGACAGCGTGCCTTGTTCTTCCATATATTTGCGGATAAAACGCCATGCTTGTTTCGCTGCCGTCAACAGATCGTCGCTTTGGGCGGCTCGGGCCAAAAAAGCAAAGGCGGCGGCGGTGGCTGCGGTTACGCTGGTAAGGATTTTATCATCGCGGAATAATGGATAACGGCGCTGGCGGTATGCTAAAATTTGCGGCAAGTAAGGGGAAAATTTGTTATGGATTTCTTTATTTGGAAGCAAATTGGCGATATTTTTGCCTTGAAAATTGCCTTGCGCTGTGACGTTATAGTAATCGTTGAAGGCTTGTCCAATTTCCGATCCTAGCAGATCTATCGTTTCCTCCGCCGTAAGCAGATAGTATTTGCCTTCTTCTCCGTCGCTATCCGCATCTTGCGCCGTATAAATCCCCCCTTGCGGGTGGGTTGCCTCCCGGCGTATATAGGCGGCGATTTGCGTGGCAATATCCAGATATAAGCGATTGTGCGTAATGGCGTATGCCTGGCTATAACATAACGTTAGCCAAGCGTTATCTTGTAGCATTTTTTCAAAATGTGGTACAAGAAAATAGCGGTCTGTGGAATAGCGACAAAATCCATAGCCGATATGGTCGTATATACCCCCGCGATACATTTGCAGCAAGGTATGCTCCGCCATGGTTAAAGCGGTTTTATCTTGCCTTTTTTGATAATAAGTTAACAAAAAGAGAATATTTGCCGGAGTGGGAAATTTGGGCGCTTCGCCAAAACCGCCATATTGCCAGTCGTAGTTTTGTTGCAATTGCCAAAAGGCTGTTTGGACCAAGTCTTGTTTTTCCTTGGCGCTGCTTTCTTGGGTTGGATTGGCGCTTAAAGCGGCGGTTAGACGCTCTGCCGCTTGCGTCAATTGACCGGCGTTGTTCTGCCATTGTTCGCCAAGGGCTTGTACCAAGCGCTTAAAACCGTTGCGGCCATAAGATGGTTCTTTGGGAAAATAGGTGCCGGCAAAAAACGGCTTTTGTTCCGGGGTCATAAATATGGTTAAAGGCCAGCCGCCGCTGCCGCTAAGCAATTGACATGCTTCCATATATATATGATCAATATCCGGTCGTTCTTCTCTATCTACTTTGATGGAAATAAAATAGCGATTGAGTAAAGCGGCAACTTCCGGATCGGCAAAGCTTTCTCGTGCCATCACATGGCACCAATGGCAAGCGCTGTAGCCGATACTAAGAAAAATCGCCTTTCCTTGCCGTTGCGCCGTTTCAAACGCTTCCGGCCCCCATGGAAACCAATCTACCGGATCCTGGGCATGTTGCAATAAATATGGGCTGCTGGCGGCAGCCAGACGATTCGGCGACATAGGAACCTCCTATCGTTTCTTTTTATAATAATAGCATATATAATAGCATATCTATCTGATGAAAAAATATTTATTTATAATAGCGTATAGTCAAGAATTTCTAGTCTATACTAACGCAGAGGTGATGAATATGCTTTTGTCGCAAAAAGAAAATGAATTATTGAAAGAGTTGCAGTGGCAAGAACGCTTGAGCGCGGATAAATATAATAAATACGCGATGCAAGCTGCAGATTCCCAGTTGAAAAATTTATTTTCGCAAATTGCGCAAACGGAAATGCAGCATTTGCATAGCCTGGAACAAATTGCCGCCGGGCAAATTCCTGCCAGCGGCGGCGGTTCCCAAGCGAATCCCACGTTTACCGCTTATTATTCGTTAATGGATAATCAAGATAAGCGGAACGATAGTTATTTATGCGGCGACGCCTTGCTCAGCGAGAAACATGCCTCCCATCTATATGATGCTTTTGTATTTGAATTTAAAAATGAAGGGTTGCGTAACGCTTTAAATCACATTCAAAAAGAAGAACAACGACATGGC
This sequence comes from uncultured Peptococcaceae bacterium, assembly GCA_949289995.1. Classification (GTDB taxonomy): domain Bacteria; phylum Bacillota; class Dehalobacteriia; order UBA4068; family UBA4068; genus JAILCQ01. The sequence continues at coordinate 30,229 of CASEQE010000054.1, read as the reverse complement.
AAAATGATATACGACTATATGGAAACCAACGCTATGTATTCATAAATTGCCTTTACACGCTTATTATGAAAACATTTTTGTCAATAAAGTAGGATTATATAACATTTGTTTATGAAACGACGATGGTTCGATTTTTCTTTTTAGAAAAATCGAACCATTTTTATCTTATTCGTTGATTGACAGGGGGTATTTATATGTTATAATAAAATTTGCAATTAAGTTGCAAATTTTGGAGGCATAAACATGAAGAAATACGCTACGGCTCAAAGAAAACAATTGCTGGCTTTTTTTGAATTGCATTGCCATGAGCAATTTTCCATCGATGAAATCGTCGCCGCTTTATCCGCAGAAGATCCGGTGGAGCGTAGCGTTATTTACCGAAATGTAGATAAAATGCTTCAAGAAGGACTTTTACATAAATCTGCTCGGGAAAATAGCCGCAAATTCTATTATCAGTATGTAGGGGGCAGCCAATGCCGCAGTCGCCTGCATTTGCAATGTTCGGAATGTGGTCGTATTTTTCATATGGAAAATCAAGCCGACGAAGAACAAGTAAAGTCAACATTGATGAATAATGGTTTGCGTTTGGATGAACAAAAAACAATTTTGCTGGGTACCTGTAAACGCTGTGGCAAATGAGCGCCAGCCGTTATGAAACAGATTGTTGATTGAGCAAAATGTGGAGGCGTTTTTGGTGAAAAATTTATTTATCTATTTGTGGATTGTATTTGCTATGCTGTGTGCTTGCGCCTGTGCTGCCAATACGGAAATAACGGCGGAAGACGGCGGTAAACCGGTGATCGTTTGTACCATCTTTCCGGAATACGACTGGTTGCGACAGCTTTTAGGCGCGCGGGCCGACGAGTTTGATTTGCGGCTGCTACTGCATAATGGTACGGATATGCATAACTATCAGCCTTCGGTAGAAGATATCGTGACCATATCTTCCTGCGATATGTTGGCGTATGTTGGCGGACAATCGGATGCATGGATCAAGGACGCGGCATCTGCCGCGCAAAATCAGAATCAAATCGTAATCGATCTGTTCGACGTGTTGGCTGATGAATTGTTGGAGGAAGAATTGTCGCCGGGGATGGCACATGAGGAAACGGCAGAGACAGGCGTGGTATATGACGAGCATGTGTGGCTTTCTTTAAGCAATGCGCAATTGGTTTGCGATGCGCTAACGGAACAGTTGACGATTTTGGATCCTGAGGGCGCTCAAGAATACGCCGCAAATAACCAAGCCTATCAGTTGGAATTGCAGGCTTTAGACGAAGCGTACCGGCAAACGGTGGATACGGCGGCGCGAACCCATCTATTGTTTGGCGATCGTTTCCCCTTTTTATATTTGGTAAACGATTATCAGTTATCCTATGATGCGGCTTTTCCCGGTTGTTCTGCGGAAACGGAGGCCAGTTTTGAAACCGTAACGTATTTGGCCGGCCGGCTAGAAAGCTTAGCTTTGCCTGTGGTTTTAACAATTGAAAATAGCAATTCCGATATAGCGCAAACCATTATCAACAACAGTAGCGTGCAAAATGTGGAAATTTTAACTTTGAACTCAATGCAATCTATCACCCAGGAAGAAATTGATGCCGGAGAGGACTATCTTTCCATCATGGAAGAGAATCTACAGACCTTGCGGCAAGCCTTAAATTAAAAGAAAGGCGGAATGCGTATGGCATTGTTGGTATGCAAGGATGTAATTCTGGCTTATGAAGGGCATACGGTGGTTGAGAATTTGAACTTTTGCGTCAATAGCGGCGATTATTTATGCATTGTTGGCGAAAACGGCTCCGGAAAAAGCACGTTGATTAAAACACTGTTAAATTTACGAAAACCATTTGCCGGTGAAATACGTTATGGAGATGGGTTACAACATAACGATATTGGTTATTTGCCTCAGCAAAGTTTGGTACAGCGAGATTTTCCGGCTACGGTGGAGGAAATCGTACGTTCCGCGTGCTTGAATCGTAGCGGTTGGCGTCCGTTCTACACGCAAGAAGAAAAAAAACAGGCCCAAAACAATATGTTGAAAACCGGCGTATTGCATTTGGCGAAAAGATGTTATCGCGAATTGTCGGGCGGCCAACAACAGCGGGTATTGCTGGCAAGGGCTTTAGGAGCCGCTACGCGCCTTTTGCTTTTGGATGAACCGGCAGCGGGTTTGGATCCGCAAGCCGGCGAAGAAATGTATACTTTGATTAAGGATCTCAACCAACGAGACGGCATGACGGTAATCATGGTTACGCACGACGTTTCTGCCGCGATACAATATGCCAGCCATGTTTTGCATGTGAGTCATAAGCCTTTGTTTTTTGGTACTGCAGCCGGCTATCAGCAAAGCGATATTGGTAAGATCTATATGTGCCGGGCGAAGGGGGATGAATGATGGCAACCGCTTTGTCGACTTTATCGCTATATTTTCAATATCCTTTTGTACGCTATGCTTTTATTGTTGGCATATTGATTGCGCTATGTTCGTCGCTATTGGGGGTTACTTTGGTTTTAAAACGTTTTTCTTTTATCGGCGACGGCTTGTCTCATGTCGCTTTCGGCGCCTTGGCTGTAGCAACGGTAGTAAACGTACAGAATAATACGCTGGTGGTACTACCGGTCACCGTTACCAGCGCCATACTATTGCTGCGCGCAGGCCAAAACGCAAAAGTAAAAGGCGATGCGGCGATTGCTATGGTGTCCGTCGCTTCGTTGGCATTGGGATACCTATTATTGCATCTTTTTTCTGCTTCTTCCAATTTGAGTGGCGACGTATGTAGTACTTTGTTTGGCTCCACGGCGATTTTGACCTTAAGCGCCGCCGACGTTTGGCTTTGTTTTACTATGTCGCTTATCGTAATCCTATTGTTTATATGCTTTTACCATAAAATTTTCACCGTAACTTTTGATGAAACTTTTGCACAGGCTACCGGTATCAATGCCGGCGGATATAACGTATTGATAGCAACGGTGATCGCTATAGTGATCGTGTTGGCTATGAATTTAGTGGGTTCATTGTTAATTTCTGCATTGATCATCTTTCCTGCCTTATCCGCTATGCGTTTGTATAAAAGTTTTCGCAGCGTAATTATTTTTTCCGCTTGTTTTTCTGTTTGTACAGCCGCTATCGGCCTGGTGATCGCTATTTTGGCCGGCACGCCGGTCGGCGCTACCATTGTCACGGTGGATGTGTTGGCTTTTGCCTTATGTTTTGCTCTGGGAAGCTTGCTCCCGGCTTTTCATCGCGGATGATCGTTTAAAAACGACAGCAGATTTGTTTTCTCTATGTGCATAAGTCTACTTATAGCTGTTATAAACGGCGGCGATCAAACAAAAACTTGACGCTGTACATAGATCGATGTAAAATAAATTTACTGCGGTTAAACGGTCATCGGCATGAGCAAATTATGAAAAGCCTATGCGGAGGCAATCGGCGGCAATCGGCGTTTGGGCAGATATGTTAATCCTGCGCAGAGGCAAAAAAAATATGCGCCCGTAGCTCAGTAGGATAGAGCGGCCGCCTCCTAAGCGGCAGGTCGGGGATTCGAATTCCTTCGGGCGCGCCATTCATTTTTGCGTAACGCCGGTTTTGCGATGTGCAGGTTGAGCAAATCCAAAATTTGACGGGCCGCTACTTATGGTTTGGCCACGGTTATCATTATACCGTGGCCTTTATCGTTTTTTAAGAAAAGCCAAACGTCCTATGGGAGAAATAGTTACATTATATCTATGGAATGGAGGAAACGTATATGCTGCTAGCGATAGATTGCTGTATCCGCGGGGACGACTCCGCCACCAGAAAATACTATCAGGCCTATTTACGGCTGCAAGGGGAAAAGGACGTACAGGTGCTGGAATTAAGCAAACTGGCGCTTACCCCTCTGAATTACCAGACGTTAAAGCAGCGAGATGCTTTATCTAGCCAAGGAGATTTTTCGCATGATATGTTCCGCTTGGCGCGGCAATTTCGCGATGCAGATACCATTTTGATTGCGGCGCCATTTTGGGATTTATCGTTTCCCTCACTGCTGAAAATCTATTTAGAACAGGTATCCGTCAATGGTCTCACGTTCGCGTATACGGCAGACGGCCGTTGCGTCGGCTGTTGTAAGGCGCAGCGGTTGCTGTATTTTTCTACTTGCGGCGGTTTTGTCGGCCAGCGGCATTTGGGATTTGAATACGTAAAGGAGTTAGCCGCTATGCTCGGTATCCCCGAAAGTGTATCGTATACGATTGAAGGTTTAGATATTGATCCGGCACAAAGAGAACGATTGCTGGAGCAAGCCATAGAGCAGTTAGGGCGGGAAAATGGATAAACGCGGAACCGCAGGCTTTGATGTGGAACATGGCGTTATGCGTCTAGCGATAAAAGCTATAAGCAGATGGATAATAGCAAGCAAAAAGGAAAGTAGGTGAGTAGGTGAGTAGGATGCAAATAAAGAGAAGATGGCAAGGCTTGCATTGGTTGTGCATTTGTATTTTTATACTTGTATTGCTGTCTGGCTGCCAGCAGCAAGCTGCCGATGATATCGTCGTTCTTTATACCAACGACGTGCATTGCGCGGTGGACGCTGGTATCGGATATGCCGGTTTGTCGGCATATAAACAATGGATGGAGGAGCAAACGCCTTATGTAACCTTAGTAGATTGCGGCGATGCTGTGCAGGGCGACGTGATCGGCACGGTGTCGCAAGGGGCGTATTTGACGGAAATCATGAATGCTGTGGGCTACGACTTTGCCGTATTGGGCAATCATGAGTTTAATTACGGCATGGAGCGGTTGGCCGAGCTAATCTCCCAAGCCGACGCGGTTTATTTGGGATGTAATATTTGTTATACCGGCGATGGCGAAAATCAATTGGCTGCGGTTCAGCCTTATGAAATTGTTAGCTATGGCGATGTACAGGTGGGCTTTATTGGCGTATCCACTCCGGAAAGCATTGTCAAATCTAGCCCCGCTTATTTTATGGATCAATCGGGAAATTTTATATATGATTTTTACGGTGAAACTGGCGAGGCATTTTATGCGCAGGTGCAACAGACGGTAGACGATTGCCGCGCCGAGGGAGCGGATTATGTTATCGTATTATCGCATTTGGGGATAGACGAGGTTTCCGCACCTTTTCGTTCTACGGATTTGATAGCCAATACCAGCGGTATCGACGCGGTGTTGGATGGGCATTCGCATAGCGTGATTCCCTGCGACGTCGTGGCAAACTGTCAGGGAGAAAAAGTATTGCTTTCTTCCACCGGCTCTAGCTTGCAGTATATCGGGCGCCTGGTGATTACCGCCGCCGGCAATCTGCAGGTGGGGTTAATAGGCAATTTTCCTGATCGAGATGAAGAAACGGAGGCTTTGATTCAAGAGATTCAAAGCCGTTACCAGGAGGACCTTCAGCAGGTAATCGCTTATAGCGATGTGGAGTTAACCACCGCTTCTGATGACGGTATACGTTTAATCCGCAATCGCGAAACCAACTTAGGCGATTTTTGCGCCGATGCCTATCGTGCCGTTGCCGATGTAGATATCGCTTTGGTGAATGGCGGCGGAATTCGGGCCGATTTGTCTGCCGGCGATATTACTTATGGCGATATTATTGCCGTTCATCCCTACGGCAACACTTTATGCGTTGTCGAGACAACGGGGCAGCAGATTGTCGATGCATTGGAAATGGGCAGCCGCTTTACAACCAAAGATAGCAGCGACGGCGTGAATGCCGTGGGGGAAAACGGCGGTTTCTTACAGGTAGCCGGACTAAAATATACGATCGATACCTCTGTAGAGTCTACAGTGGAAACCACGGCGGAAGGCATGTATGTGTCTTGCGGTTCGAATCGCCGGGTGAAAGATGTTCAGATTCTGCAAGAGGACGGTAGTTATGCGCCTATCGACTTGGAACAAACCTACACGCTAGCCTCTCATAGCTTTCTTATTAAGCAAGGGGGCGACGGATTAAATATGTTTATGAACGATCCCTTGCTTGTGGATGAAGGAATGTCCGATTATCAAATATTAATCGATTATCTTACGCTTGATCTAAATGGCGAGGTTGGCGAAAATTACCGCCAAAGTCAAGGACGGATTACGGTGTTGTAACATAATATCCATTTTGCCTACGCATAAGAAATAGGCGGAAAAGTCGGATTTTTTGGCTGCGCGCAATCGAGAAGTGTATGAAACGGTTGCGCGCATTTTTTTTTTTGCATAGCTGAAAAAAAGCTTCCAGAAAGGGATAGCTTCTTTTAGCTGGTATGCTTTCAACAACTTATCGTTTTTCTCCCAAGAGAAGCGCTCTGGCTTTTTATAGCACATCTTTTGTTCGTACAGGGATTTTATTGCTATCATTTTTTTGCTTTTGCCTAAGGGTTGCGCGATTTCCCTTTTTGTGGTATAATGACTTTGCAAGGCGCGCTAGATTTACTTTTATTGCAAAGCTTCTAGATAGGGGAAATGTTTATAAAAGGATGAATACAGTGCAAAATAATCACAAACAAGATGTGTCGGTAGCTACATATATCAAGGCAAGCGAACGTAAAAGGAAAGAAAAGCATCGTTCTAAAGCTGTTCAGAGAATGGTATCTTCCGCGGTAGTTTTGCTTTGCGTAGCGTTTTTGGCTTTGGGAGGCATCAATTTAGTCTCCGCCAACTCTTCTGCCTATGTTTTGGTGGTTGACGGCAAGGAAATCGCTACCTTAGCTTCCATGTCGGAAGCGGAAGCCGCCATTGACCAATTCCTAGACAACAAATCTGCCGAATACGGTATGGATATCGTATATACGGACGATTTGGAAATCAATAAAGTTTCCGCCTCGGGCGTGATTTTATCCAGCAGTTTGGAAGCGGCCGATGCTCTGGATGGCAACTTGCAGATTATGGCGAAAGCGGTAGCGATTTGTATTGATGGCGAAAAGTCGTTATACGTACCCGATGAAGAGGCTGCGCGTGAAGCGATTGTACTAGCCAAACAATATTACATTGATGCCGATACCGACGATGTTTTGTCGGTGGCGGTGGAAGAACAAATCTCCGTCGTTTCTTCTTTGGCTGATATCGACCAAGTATTGCCGGTAGAAGAAGCAAAGAATATGCTGTTGTACGGTTGCGCGGAAACGGAATATTATTTTGTCGCTTCCGAAGGTGAAACGTTTGCGGAGATTGCTGCGAATAACGGTATGAGCGAAGATGCGCTAAAAGCGATCAACGCCTCTATCGCTGATAGCGAGACTTTGACTTTAGGTACGGCAGTAGCGCTTTCGCAGCCGGATCCAATGATTAATGTGTTAGTAGAAAAAGAAGTGGTGCAAACCCAAGCGATACCTTATAACGTTATCCATCAAGACAACTATGCTTTGGATCGTGGACAAGAAAATGTAATATCCGAAGGTATTGATGGTTTGGAAGAAGTTACTTTACGAGTGGTTGTTAGCAATGGCGAAGTGATTCGTTCCGAGGAAATTTCCGCCACCACGTTGTTAGAGCCTGTGGATGAAATTGTCGAAAGAGGTACAAAAGTGATTTTGGCCTCCAGAGATCTTGCCAGCGGCGGATCGGGCGTGGTTGGATGGCCTTATGTTGGTACGATTACTTCTCGTTTCGGTTGGCGTTCCCGGGGTTGGCACAGCGGTTTGGATATTGCTGGTCCGGAGGGAGAACCGATTTTGGCGGCGGAAGCCGGTACCGTTACCTATGCGGATTGGTATTATGGTTATGGCTATTTAGTAAAAATAGATCATGGTAACGGCATGGAAACTTATTATGGACACTTGTCGGCGATATACGTTGAGGTAGGCGAAGAGGTGGAAAGAGGCCAACATATTGCCGCTTTGGGTAACACCGGCAATAGCACCGGTCCTCATGTTCACTTTGAAGTTCGCTTTGATGGTACCGCTTACAATCCGTTAGATTATTTGGAATAAGTGAATTTTACAAAATAAGCGCCTATGCATAATGAATAGCTGTAAGGAAACAAGAGGACGAATTGCTAATTCGTCCTCTTGTTTTTTGATTCCTAATTGGTTTGGCGATCAAACAATGATTAAGCAGTTTCCCGATGGCAAAAGATTTGGCGTCCCATTCGTGTAAGCCGTTTAGAAGACTAGAAATTTATCGTAAAACCTTGGATTTGTTTTTTTCCTAAAGTGGGGAAAGAGAATCTGTTATGGAGACTATTGCTTCCGCGCTTAACTGTGCCACTCATAAGGAACTTTTTGCGGTATAAACCAAGGATATGTTTTAAACAAGTTTAACGATTGCCGGACAACTTGGAAAATATGATGATCAACGTATATTTTATATTGTTTTACATATGATAAGGCGTAGAAACGCATAGTAAAGGATGGAAGAAACAATGGTTTATCGTATTAGCAAAGAGTGCATAAATTGCGGCGCTTGCGCTCAAGATTGTCCCGAACAATGTATTCATGCTGGGGAGAACTACTATATTATTGATGAAGAAAAATGTATTAACTGTGGAACTTGCGCGGAAGTTTGTCCAGTAGGAGCGCCTGAAGAAGTATAACTAAGGGATCGCGCTTAATAGGAGCTAAGGCTGCTTAGCTTATTTATCGGTGTAAGTCGCATAAACGCCAGATTTCGTTATGGTTATTAGAGGTAGATTCAATGTGTAACTGGTTTGTTTGGAAAAATAGCGGCAAAATAAAAAACCGGAATGACAGATCATAGTCATTCCGGTTTTTTTATTATAATTCAAAACCCAGATCCGATATTTTTTCTTTCACCAAATGTAAATCTCCTTTGGGGCCAATGGTAACGGCAACTTCGCCGCTCTGGTGATTGGCTTCCGCCGTAATATCCGGCAAGGCGTTAAGCGTTTTGTTAATTTGTTCGGAACAATGGGAGCAGTGCATCCCTTTAACTTGTAAAATGAGATGGACGGGATCTTGAGGGTGGCCACCGCAGCCGCAAAATTCACACATGATAAAAACTCCTTCCCACGCTTATTGGCGTACATGGCTGACGTATAATTGATTTTGGCGCTAGCTTCCTGAAATATTGCCGAGCAAGCGGCAAAGCAAAAGGTAACGCTATTTTCTTTAAGCTTAGCATAGAAAGAGAAATTTGACAAGCTTTCATACGAGGAAAAAATATGGTAAAATACAAGCAAAATATAACGATACTGAGAAAGAAAAAGTTATGAAATTTACAACGTTATTATCTGGTTCCACGGGCAACTGTTTTTTTATTGGCGGCGCTAGCACCAATATTTTAATCGATGCCGGCTGCTCTGCTACATATTTACAAAAGGCTTTGGCGATGATGCATTGCTCGCCTGATCAAATTTCCGCGATCTTAATTACGCATGAGCATAGCGACCATATTAGCGGCGCCGTACGCATCAGCCGAAAATTTGGTATACCTATATATGCTAGTCCTATGACCTGGGAAAATTTACCGTTCTGCGAGGACTTTTTGCCGGAAGAACGCCATATATTTGAGTATGGAATGACGTTTGCAGAATTGAGCCTAGATTTTTTCCGTTTATCTCATGATGCTTGTCAACCAGTTGGTATTATCGTTAAAGAAAAGGAACAAAAATTAGCGATTATTACCGATACGGGGCGGATTACGCCGTCGATATATAAAAAAGTCAGCGGCGCCGATGCTATTTTGATCGAAGCAAATTATAATAGCCAGATGCTTTGGCAAGGGCCTTATCCGTATTATTTAAAAAAACGCATTTTAGGTGATCGGGGGCATTTGTCCAATCAACAGGCTGGCGTGGCTTTGCGCCAACTGATTGGTGCTAACACGAAGTATGTGGTATTAACGCATTTGAGTCAAAATAATAATACGCCGGAAACTGCCTACCGGGAAGTTATGGCGGAGCTAGCGCATTTGCCGGAAATTCCTTGCCAGGTTTCGGTAGCGCCGCGAATGAAGCCTCATCCATTGCTGGTAATATAAATAATTAAAGAAATGAGGGGGATTATGCGCTTTTTTACCATTCATTTTCCATTTGTTTCTCGCAATCAAAACGGTATTGGGAAAAAGAAAACGTCCTCATTTACAAAAATAATTTTGGCAGCTATGATTTTTATATTGGCTTCTTTTGTCTGGGAAGGGGATTTTGGCTCAGCTAAAGGAAAATATGACCAAGATATTATTCGTGTAGCTGAACAGGTCAGCCCTACGGTGGTATATATTGAAAATATAGTGGGAGACGGCGTATCTGGTAGCGGTTCCGGCGTAATCATATCTCCCAAAGGTTATATTATTACCAATAACCATGTTGTAGCAGAGTGTGATTCTTTGGAGGTATATTTGGCCGACGGACGTCAGGCTGGCGGAGAATTGGTGGGCGCCGATAGCTCTGTGGACTTAGCTCTGGTAAAGATCGATTTGCCTGATTTGCCCGCGGCTCGTTTAGGAGATTCCACCTCTTTATCTGTGGGACAATTGGTTTTTGCCATTGGCAATCCAGGCGGCGCACAATTTGCCCGTTCCATGACAATGGGTTTAGTTTCAGGATTGAATAGATCTTTACAATTGCCGGATGGCGATATTACGAATTTGATTCAAACGGATGCAGCGATTAATCCGGGAAATAGCGGCGGACCTTTGGTTAATTTGGATGGAGAGGTAATCGGCATTACCAGTATTAAAATCGTCGATGCCTATTTTGAGGGTATGGGGTTTGCCGTTCCGATTAATACCGCCATTGAAGTAATAGAAAATTTAGCTATACCGGTAACGACAACTATTTGGTAGGTTTGGATTATGCAAATTACTATTATTGCCGTGGGCAAACTAAAAGAGAAATATTTAAAAGATGGTTTGCATGAATATTGCAAAAGACTCACTGGCACCGCCAAAGTGCAAATTGTCGAGATTGGCGAAGAGAACGCCAACGCTTATCCTAGTCAAAGTGAAATTGAACAAGTCAAAGCAAGAGAAGGAAAAAAAATTCTGTCGGCAATCCCTGAGGGAAGCTGGAAAATCGTTTTAGATAGTCGGGGGAAAATGGCGACGTCCGAAGAGTTTGCCGCATATATAGAAAAGCAAATGCTTCAAGGCGTTAGTCATTTTGCATTTATTATCGGCGGATCATGGGGTTTGGCGGCGGAGGTGATCAATCAGGCGGATTTATCTTTATCTTTTGGACGTTTTACCTATCCGCATCAACTCATGCGTTTGATTTTGATAGAACAAATTTATCGCGCCATAAAAATTATTCGCGCCGAGCCTTATCATAAATAATTTAATATTTTCCATAATTAGGCAGGAAAGCTTTGTTTACGGCAGAATACTACAATATATTGTGCCCTTAAAAAAGATTTCTTGGAAAGGACGCCGTATATGCGCGTACTGTCTATTCTTTGCGGCTATTTGCTGGCCATGATTCTGTTTTGGTTGGCGGATAGCCTGTTGCTAACTTTTATTTTGGATATTCATTTTCTAGCGGCCTTGTGGGCAGGCGTATCGCCAGCCCGTATGCTATTTCGCTTGTTGGTGGAGGCCGTTTTATTAATCGTCGGTTTTGCCCATGTTACCCGTCGTTTGGTCGCAGATAACGTCTTTACAATGGGTTTGCTGTCTTCGGTTAATACGTTAAATAAATATACGCAAAGCGAAAATAAGAAACAACGATTGATTAATATTGCATTGCCTATTGCCGATTATTATCGGATGGAACCTCAGGATAGAGATAGTTTATATTTACTGTGTCAATTATATGATTTGGGCATGATATCGGTAGATCAAGAAAATTTTATCAGCGGCTACGACAACGCGGAACAGCGACAATTGTGGAAACGCAATCTACAAACCACTGTGGAAATCGTCAGCGCTTTGCCTCAATTGGCGCCGGCTGCTCCTCTGTTGCGATATTACAAAGAATATTATGATGGCTCCGGTATATGGGGGCTCAAAGGCAAAGATATCCCGCTGCCATGCCGAATTTTGCAAACCGCTTTGGCGTATGATGCTTTTACGCATCCGGAACATGGTGAAAAAAAATTAACATGTCAAGAATCGCTGGGCGAATTATCCTACTATGCCGGTACAATTTTGGATCCAGATATCGTAGACCTGTTGCAGCAGCAAATGGGGTATAAAGGTACGGATAAAGCCGTTTCTATCCATGCTTATAGAGCGCACCGAATATAAAGCAGACGGTTATATTTATTTACAATTATGCAATATATTGCATGGCTTTTTCTTTTCATTGACATAATTCTAAATAACATATATAATTTCTATGTATGTATTCCAGAAGGTACAATAACAGGTTAGAGGTGACTTAAATGGTAAAGATTCTGGTAGCGGAAAAGCTGAATGAAAAAGGGTTGGACGTTTTATATGCCAGCGGTATGGATATTGTTTATAACAAAAACATATCCCGTGAAGAATTGCTTGCCACAATTCATGAATATGATGCGTTAATCGTACGTAGTTTGCCTATTGTCGATAAGGAATTATTGGAAAAAGCGACGAAATTACGGGTTGTAGGACGAGCCGGCAACGGCGTTGACAACATCGATATGGAAGCGGCTACTGATCATGGCGTGGTGGTAGTCAATACCCCGGATTCCAATAGTATTTCTGCTTGCGAATTGACGATCGGTTTAATTATTGCCGCTTGCCGCAATATTTCTGAAGCCAACAATTGCTTGAAACATGGGGAATGGGGACGCAGCCGCTTCCAAGGATCGGAATTAAACGGTAAAACCTTGGGTATTATCGGTTTAGGCCGTATTGGCACGTTAGTTGCCAATCGGATGAGCGCCTTTAACATGAATATTATTGCTTATGATCCATATATTACGGATGAACAATTTGCCAGAGGCCGGGCGCAGAAAAAGGAAAAATTAGACGATTTGCTGCGTGAGGCAGATGTAATTACCATTCATACGCCAAAAACTGCGGAAACCTTGGGAATGATCGATCGGGAACAGTTTGCTTTAATGAAAGACGGCGTGCGCGTGATCAATTGTGCTCGCGGCGGTTTATACAATGAAGAAGCCTTGGCAGAAGCGCTGAAAAGCGGCAAAGTTGCCGGTGCGGCCTGCGATGTTTTAGCAAAAGAGCCGTGCACGGATTCGCCGCTGTATGCTTTTCCCAACTTTACGGTTACACCGCATATTGGCGCCACCACTACCGAAGCCCAGGAAAGCGTGGGCATTTGCGTTGCGGAAGAAGTGGTTAATGCTTTGCAAGGTGAATTGGTAGCGAATGCCGTTAATATGCCGATTTTGAAAAATGAAGATCTGTTGACCATTAAACCCTATATGCGTTTAGGGGAGTTATTGGGTAAAATTTATCACCAGCTGCAGAAGAAGCCCGTCTACAAGGTTGCCGTAGATTATTGTGGCGAAGCTGCCCGGTTGGATACTGGAATGATTACCCGTGCGGTTTTACGGGGATTATTCGAACCTATTCTTAAGGAGCAAATCAACTATGTAAACGCCATTAAAGTAGCTGAATCCAGAGGCGTAGGCGTGATAGAGAGTAAAGAACAAGATGCGGGACATTATCCCGGCTTGATTCGAGTAAAAGTTTATGCCGGCGAACGGGTGTATCGCTACTGTGGTACGATTTTTGGTTTGGACGATCCGCGCATTGTGGAAATCGACGGCTATCGTTTTGACTTCCGTCCGGAACCCAACATGATTTTGGTAGAAAATGTGAATAAACCCGGCATGATTGGTAAAATCGGTACGGTGATGGGGCAAAATAACATTAATATTTCTGCTATGCAGGTTTGCCCAGGCGGCGATAATGAAGTGGCGATGATGACCTTTGGCGTGTCCCGTCAACCAAATGAAGAACAATTGGCCAATATTGCCGCTTTGGACGATGTGCTAAAAGTAAGATTTGTAGAGTTTTAGCAGTTTTGGTTTAAAGTGTAACATATAGTTAACAAAACAAGATGGGGCGGCGTTTTTCGCCGGCCCATCTTGGCAATTTAATCCGGGGGATAGGATCTTGAGTAATTTTTTCGCTTATTTATCACGCATGAAGTTAATTCGCCGCTGGAGTTTGATGCGCAATATCCAGAATGAAAATATTCAGGAACATAGCATGGAAACCGCGGTTTTTGCCCATGCGTTGGCAGAAATTGGCAACGCCTATTTCGAAAGTGGTTACGATGCAAATTATGCTGCCGTTCTCGCTTTATATCACGATGTAGGCGAAGTGATTATCGGCGATCTGCCTACCCCTGTTAAATATTTTAATCCACAGATTAAGCAGGCTTATGGCGAAATAGAAGACATAGCCAAGCATAAACTGTTATCCTTTTTGCCCACGAAATTGCAAAAGACGTATCAGCCTTTATTTTTTGCCGATCGGCATAGGCCGGAATATCGTTTGGTCAAGGCCGCCGATAAATTATCCGCGTATGTAAAATGTTTGGAAGAATGCGCCGCCGGTAACGGCGAATTTTTACAGGCAAAACAAAGCGTTTTTAAAGAACTGGCTAAATATCAGGATATTCCAGCGGTACAATGGTTTATGGATCACTGTTTAGATGCTTATAGTAAAACCTTGGACGAGCTGGATTAAAAAACAAATTCGGCAAGTAGTCTTAATAGCGGTAGATGTATGCAGAAAAAAATGTAAAACCACCATTTTCCGCCTCGTCCCCGGCGGCCGTTATATAAAGAGAGTAGCGGTAAAGCCAGTAATGCAAGGGCTTGACTGGATGAGCTGGGATCGAGGATTAAGAACAAGATCGAATGTATGGCTAACCAAGTGAAACATAAATAGGTGAATTGGCCGGCATATAACCAACCGCTGAAGATTAAGGCCACACCGTAAAAACCGTATTGAAACGAAGCCGCTTCGCCTACGACAGCTAAACTGATTACGGCGATCCATGCCAAAAACGACATGTTTTTGCTCATGAATTGCTGAAATAAAGCAATGGCCAAAAAACCTAGAAATAGTTCGCCAAAAATATTAATATCTTGTCTGGATGTGCATATTTGATAAGGAAATTGATAGAGTATGGCAAATATAGATAAGCGCAGCGCATAATATAAGCGATTATGGCTGTAGATATAACCTTGGCCGATCATATATGCGAAAATGGGAAACGCCAATCTGCCGATATATCGCAGGAACATGATTTGCGGACAGATCAGCATACCCCAATGATCGATAAGCATGAATAAGCAGGCAATCGCTTTTAATCCATTAGCGCTTAAGCCTTGCGCGCAGATATGTGTAATATTACTTTTCATATAGCTATTATAGCTAAATGAACGTTTTTTTACAACTGACGAATAGGTCGTGAACATGCATGCATAGTAAATATTTCTATTTTGCTTTGGTAGGTATTGTGATTGTAGCTTGGGGATCGGTATATCCGGCGACGCGTTATCTAACGATGGATGGATTATCTCCTTATTTTATAAGCGTTATGCGGGTTTTTGCTACTTTTATTATGTCATGCGTGACGATTCCGTTAAGCGGTCAGAAATGGAATGTGCCTGCTTTCAAAAAGCATTTTTGGCCTTTTGTGGCTATGGGATTTACTGGAGCGTTCGGCTTTTTTATTCTTATGAATTTGGGCGTACAATATACGGAGGCGGGTAAATCCTCTTTAATCGTGGGGTTAAACCCGTTGTTAATCGTCATATTTTCTTCCATCTTATTGCACGAGCCTTTTGGCTGGCGCAAAGGGCTGGGCGTTGTTTTAGCCCTTGGCGGTATTGTGTTAGCGGTGGCAGGCGGCGGGATTTTTGCTCATACCGGTTTTTCGCTGCGGTGGCCAGATTTTATTTTGTTTTTGGCCGCCGTTTGTTGGGCTTCTTATACGTTGCTTAGCCGCAGATATGGGCATTTTCTTTCCTATTCACAAGGTTTCTTTTGGATTTTTGCTAGCGCATTGGTTATGAGTTTGCCTTTATTGATATATTATTGGCCTTGCATCTCTCAGTTAACTGTAAAACAATGGCTTTGGTTGTTGTATTTAGGATTGGGGCCAGGCGGCGTTTGTTTTTTGTTATGGGCCAAAGGCATCAATGTTTTAGGCGCATCGGTATGCGGTATGATCAATAGTTTTATGCCGATTTGCTCCATTATTATTTCCGCATTATGGCTAGGTGAAACTTTGACATGGATACAAATTACCGGCGCGCTTTTGGTAGTTGCTGGCGTTTGGCAAGGGGTCAACAAAACCGCTTTGCCGGTAAACTATGAAACCGGACGCAGCTTGGAGGAAGCCGATGAAGGATAGTTTGTTGATTTTCGACATGGATAATACTTTGCTTCATTCGCATATTGATTTTACGCTTATGAAGCATGATGTGCGCGTATTGTTGGCAGAGGAACAGCTGGTTTTTAACGATGGACATTCGGTTTCGGATAATCTATCGTCTTTATTTGCTTCAGGAGCGCTTAGCGACGGCTTAAATAGGCGAATTTGGCAAAGAATCAGCGAGATTGAAGAAGAAGGGCTGGCGCAAGCTGTTTTGGAACCGGGGATAGAGCAAATTTTACCTCGCTTATCGAAACATTTTCATTTGGCGGTATTGTCCAATAATATGGACGCCGCCGTGCATCAATGTCTCGCCGATCTGCACGTTAGCCGTTATTTTACCTTGATTTGCGGCAGGGAAAAAGCACCGGCTTTGAAACCTCGGCCTGATGGGGTACGCTTTATTGCCAGTCAGTTTGCAGCCGTGTCGCCGGCGCGGATTTGGATGATTGGCGATGCTTTGATTGATGCCCAGGCTGCTTATCGGGCGCAGATTGGATTTATTGCTTATAATCGTAGCCGTTATGAAAATTGGTGGCGTTTGATTCGGCAACCCCAATTGTTTTTATATAAGTGGGATGAAAAAGCCGTGGCAGACATTCTAAAATTAACGGTGAAAGGCAAATAATATATGGCAAAATACCGTATTAAAAAACATGACCAGTCTACTTTGTCAGAAATTGAAAACCAGTTTGATGCGGATGCTTATTGGCGTCATATTCCGCAACAGGCGGCGGCAGATTTGGATATGGATGATATAGAGATTGCCAATGCCAGCCAAGAAGAAGGAGAAGATTTCCTGTCATCAGCCAAAGTGACAAGGCGTAGCAGGCGGCGTATATGGCAGGGGGTGGCGGCTATTATCCTCCTTTTCGCCTTTGCTATCTGGCTTTGGGGCGATATGTTTATGGGCAAAGGAGATATCGGTTTTTTGGCTGATTCGGCTCAATTGGCGCAGGATGAATCTTTGCGTAATTTGCGTAGCGCCGTGGTGTCGATTGAGGGTACCAATGGTAGCGGTACCGGTTTTAATATTCAAGCCGACGGCTTGATCGTGACCAATCGGCATGTGGTGGAAGATAGTTTGAGCTTTATGATAACTTTTGGTGATGGACAAGCTACCACGTTTGTCAGCGACGAATGGTTGGCGATTCCTAACGTGGATTTGGCATTGATTGATATTGATGGAACGGATTTGCCTTATGTAAGTTTAAGCCAAGAGGATGCCTTGGTTGGCGATTCGGTGATTTTTATCGGCAATCCTTTGGGATTCGACTGGACGATCTCCCAAGCTACGGTAGAAGGCCTGTATGCTTTAGATGAGGAAACGTCGGCTTTGGTATTGGATGGGCCGATACGTCCCGGATCCAGCGGAAGCCCGGTTTTTAACGAACAAGCGCAGGTGACGGCGGTAATTTTTGCCTCCTTTACCGATTATCCAGATAAGGGACTGGCTTTGCCGATTTCCTATATTAATACTTTTTTGGAGGAAAATTTTCATGAGTGAAAAGAAATTACCTATTTCTGGGGAAAAAATAACGGCTTTAGCGGACAGTTTTGGCACCCCTTTTCATCTGTATGATGAAAGGGCGATTCGTGCCAACGTAAAAGAATTTTTGCAGGCTTTTGCCTGGGCGCCGGCTTTTAAAGAATATTTTGCGGTTAAAGCTTTACCCAATCCATATATATTGCAAATTTTGGCGGAAGAAGGCGTGGGAGCCGATTGTAGTTCCATGGCAGAGTTATATTTGGCGGAAGCCGTGGGTTTAAAGAATAAAGATATTTGTTTTACGTCCAATGATACGCCGATGAAGGAATATGAAAAAGCCAAAGCTTTAGGGGCAATTATTAATTTCGACGATATTTCCCACATCGATTCTTTAGATCAGGCATTGGGATTGCCTTCCTTTGTCTCTATGCGCTATAATCCTGGTCCTTTGCGCCAAGGAGGCAATACGATTATTGGCTATCCGGAACAGGCAAAATATGGTATGACCGACGCTCAGATTTTTCAAGCTGTTGTCGATTGTCAACATCGGGGCGTTGAGCATTTTGGTTTGCATACAATGATTGTCTCAAATGAATTAAATATTCAGTATTTAATTGAGACGGCCGTGATGATGTTCCAATTGGCAGTTCGTGTAAAAGAAAGGTTAGGGGTTAGCGTTGAACTGATTAATCTGGGCGGCGGTATAGGCATTCCTTACAGACCGGAGCAAGAGCGGGTAGATTTGGCTAAGCTAGGTCAGGAAATTGAACAAGCCTACTGCCGAATCCTTGTGCCCGCCGGTTTGGGGCAAGTGGCGTTGGCCATGGAAAGCGGTCGCATGATCACTGGACCTTATGGCTACTTGGTGGCTAAAGCCATTCACTATAAAGATACGTATAAACAATATATTGGCTTGGATGCATGTATGGCCGATTTAATGCGGCCGGCGCTATATAACGCCTATCATCATATTACAGTTGTGGGCAAAGAAAATCAGCCTTGCGATCATATTTATGACGTTACGGGTTCCCTATGTGAAAATAATGATAAATTTGCTATTGATCGTAGCTTGCCGAAAATTGATATGGGAGATTTGCTGGTGATTCATGATACGGGAGCACACGGGTATGCTATGGGCTTCAATTATAATGGTAAGCTGCGTTCTAAGGAATTATTATTGATGGAAAGCGGTGAAGTGAAGCAGATCCGTCGCGCCGAGACACTTGAGGATTATTTTGCCACTTTGGATTATCCGGGACTAGGCAAGAGAAAAAAATAGACGAGCCACCCATGCCTATGGCGTCAAAGTCCAGGAAATCGTTGGGACGCTGCGAGGATCGTTAAAAGCTAGCAGGAAGCCTGGCAAGAGTTTTTGAAACGCTTGCCGGGCTTTTTTCGTTTAACTTTTTGTGCATAGTTCGTTTTTGCTAGCCGGTTAGCGCATATTGGCTATGGCAATCTTTGCGCTAGCGTCCTAGAGTTGCTTGCATTCTACGAGGGGCTGGTACGCCGCGAAGGGGGATTAATGAATACTGGGATTTTATCGGCAAACCGCTAAAGGTAAACGGACAAAAATGGCGAAACTATATGATATCGTTGGAGGTAAATGAATATGGCTCAGGGCGTGTTTATCAGTTTTGAAGGAATAGATGGTTGCGGAAAAACGACGATGCAACGTTTGTGCGGCCAGTGGTTGGAAAGTCGGGGAAAGCGGGTGTTGTTAACCAAGGAACCAGGGGATAGCGATTTTGGCCGTACTTTCCGGCAAATGCTTCTACATACGCAGATGGGAGAGATGAACATGGCCACGGAAGCATTGCTTTATGCGGCCGATCGAGCCAGGCATGTTGATAAAGTCATAAAACCGGCCTTAGATCAAGGTATGGTTGTATTATGTGACCGGTATGTGGACTCTACCATTGCTTACCAGGGGGGCGGCCGGGGAATGGATATGGATTTACTGTGGCAAATCAACCGTTTTGCCACAGGCGGTTTGTTTCCGAATCTAACGTTTTATTTACGTTTGGATATTGGGCAAATGAACGCTAGACTTACGGCAAACAAAGATCGTATGGAAAAAGAATCTCCGCATTTTTTTACGCAAGTTGCCGCCAAGTATGATGAGCTAACCGCAAAATTTTCCGAAAGAATTATGATCGTTGATGCCAATCGCAACGTAGAAGAGGTTTTTTCCCAGATACAACGAAAATTGATGGAGTTCTTTTCATGGAATTGATTCAATTAAGCAGCCGGTTACAAACTTTGACCGGTTCTTCTCAACTCAGCCATGCATATTTGTTTTGTGGTTCAGGCGCAACAGACCAGGCGTTAAGCTTTAGCGCCGCTTTATTGTGCCAACAACCTATTCAGGGTGCTGCTTGCGGCATTTGCCCTTCCTGTGTGCGTTTTTTGGCCGGAACGCATAGCGACTTTCATTGGATTACGGCGGACAGCGGCGGTCATAAGATAGAAACCATACGCCATTTGCATAAATTGGCTTATTTATCTACAGTGGAATCCAGCTTAGAAGTTTTTTTACTTCAGGAAGCAGAGCAAATGGGTGAACCTGCTGCCAATTGTTTACTGAAATTGTTAGAAGAACCGCCGGAAAGCTGTGTATTTATTTTAACGGCAAATAATTTGGATATTTTATTGCCGACAATCGTTTCTCGCTGCCAACGTTTTTCATTTGGCCCTAGCGATGGGGGGGAAACGGCAATGTCTGCGATTGCGGCCGCAGAGGCTTTTTTGCGTGATCTGCCCAATATGCCTATATCGCAGGTATTGTTAATCGCTAAGGAACGAGAAAAGGATGTGGAGGCGCAAGAAGAATTTTTTAGCGCATTGCTGAACGTATTGCATCGAGCAGCTATTGGAAAAACGATTTTGCCTATGGGAGCAAAAAAAGCGCTGGATTCGGCGATTATGATGGAAAATGCTATCGACTATCTGCGCAAAAGAGTGCGCCAACAGCTTTTAACGGATGTGATTTTGCTGCGATTATGGCAAAATAGCAGAATGTAAGGTTGATATCAAAATCTTTTCAATATATAATAAAACAGTGGTATGAGAAGAAAAATGCTATAGAGGTATAGTCGGCAAATCGATGCATTGCAGGCCGCTTAGTGCATTTGGCGATAGGCATTGAGCTGGCTGTACAGATTGACAATAGGAACGACAGGGGGTATTATGGTTAAAATAGTCGGCGTTCGTTTTAAAAAGAACGGAAAAATTTATTATTTTGATCCTGACGTTGTCAATTTACAACTACATGATCATGTAATCGTGGAAACTGCCCGCGGCGTGGAATATGGCGAAGTGGTGTTGGGTCCTAAAGAAGTGTCGGAAAAAGATATTTCCAATCCACTTAAAAAAGTTTTGCGTTTAGCCACCGATGCGGATAATCAAAAACATGCTGACAATAAAAAAGCGGAACAAGAAGCGTTTAAAATATGCGTTAAGAAAATAGAACAACATAAATTGCCGATTAAATTGATTGAAGTATCCTATACCTTTGACGTTAGTAAAATTATTTTTTATTTTATTGCCGAAGGCCGAGTAGATTTCCGCGAATTGGTAAAGGATTTGGCCTCTGTTTTCCGCACGAGAATCGAATTGCGGCAAATCGGCGTGCGGGATGAAGCTAAAGCCATTGGTGGGATCGGTACCTGCGGACGGGTTTTATGTTGTCACAGCGTGCTGGGAGATTTTCAACCGGTTTCCATTAAAATGGCGAAAAAGCAGAACCTTTCTTTAAATCCCAGTAAAATATCTGGCGTATGCGGCAGATTAATGTGTTGTTTGAAATTTGAAAACTATGATGATTTACCTTGCCAAAATAAACGAGTGGTATATGATATACCGCCTGAAGATGATGAAGTATTGATCGATGATGAGGAGTAAAGCATGACGTTGAAGGATGATTTGGAACAATGGCGCAAAAAATTAAATGAAGTGTTAGAAGAAGGCGATGTGTTGCACGAACGTGTAGCAGATTTGGAAAAAGAAAACGTTTTACTGCAGGAACGTTTGGTGAATGGAGATAAAAGCGACGGTTTTGAGGCTGTGACGAAAATTTACGATGATGGGTATCATATTTGTCCGGCTAATTTTGGCCGTGTGCGGGATGAGGAATGTTTGTTCTGTTTAAATTTTTTATTGCATAAAGGTAAAAAAGATGTTTAATCCGGCTGGGGAACGTATTGATGACTTATGTCGGGGGGGACTGAGAATCATTCAAAATTCTACAGCCCCTCGTTTTAGTTTGGATGCCGTCTTGTTGGCCGACTTTACGCCGCCACGTCATAATACGATTATTATCGATTTGGGATGCGGAACTGGTATTATTCCTTTGCTATTATGGGCCAAGAATCCAAATATCCATATTCAAGGTATAGAATTGATGCCAGATATGGTAGATATGGCGCGGAGAAGCGTGGCTATGAATCGATTAGAGCAATATATTGATATCGTTCAAGGAGACATACGGAGAATTTCGGAAAAGG
This sequence comes from uncultured Peptococcaceae bacterium, assembly GCA_949289995.1. Lineage (GTDB taxonomy): Bacteria > Bacillota > Dehalobacteriia > UBA4068 > UBA4068 > JAILCQ01. The sequence continues at coordinate 8,012 of CASEQE010000054.1, read as the reverse complement.
CTGGTAAATCTACGGCGGATATCGTTACCTGTAATCCGCCCTATTATCAGCCCGGCAGGGGAAAAATCAGTACGAATGCGTTGACGGCGGCCGCACGTTGTGAAATACACGGAACATTGGCAGATTTTATTCACGCCGCCGCTTTTGTTTTGAAACCTTTGGGATGTCTCTATATGATACATCGCTGCGCGCGCTTTACGGAAACGATAATCGCCCTGCAAACAAATGCTTTGGAACCATTTCTTTTGCGACAGGTGCAACCTTTTGCCAACGCGGAAGCAAATTTGTTTTTGATTGCCGCCATGAAAGGCGGCGTTCGGCAAATGCGGATTCTACCGCCGTTGGTAGTTTATGAAGCGCCAGGGGTTTATACTCAAGAAATGTGTGAAGTTTATAAAGGCAGGTAGACTATGGCGGGGATTTTATATTTGGTGGCTACGCCTATTGGCAATTTGGAGGATATAAGCGCCAGAGCTTTACGTATTTTAAGCGAAGTGGATTGTATTGCCGCAGAAGATACGAGAGTAAGTGGAGGATTGCTGAATCATTTTGGTATTAAAAAACCGCTTATAAGTTATTATGAACAGAATAAGCATATTCGGGGACAGGAATTGCTAAAACGATTGTTGCAGGGGGAACATATCGCCCTAATTAGTGATGCCGGTACACCGGCGATTAGCGATCCTGGGGCGGATTTGGTTCGTAGCGCCATTGATGCAGGAATACAAGTTACGGCGATTCCCGGCCCTTGCGCGTTTGTTTCGGCATTAATCGCCAGCGGTTTGCCTACGGAAAGATTTGTTTTCGAAGGTTTTTTGCCCCGCAATAAAGGAGATAGAAAGCGGCGTTTGCAAAGTGTAGTGAATGAGCAGAGAACACTGGTGTTTTATGAAGCGCCGCACCGTTTAAGAGAGACTTTGGAGGATATGGCGGATATGTTGGGGGCAGATAGAAAAGTGGTTCTAGCGCGAGAGTTAACTAAGCTGCATGAGGAATACCTCCGTTTTAGTCTAGCTGAAGCGGCGGAGTCGTACCGGCAGCAGCAGCCCCGAGGCGAATATGTGCTAATCGTCGCTGGCAGCGAAGGCAAACATGTCCCGCCACCCGATATGCAAGCCGTACAATTGCGTTTGGAGGCTTTGCTGGAACAGGGAATCGGCCGTAAACAAGCGGCCAAAATATTAGCCGAACAGTATGATTTGCCTGTGAAAACGATATATGATTTGGGCTTAAAATAATGGTGACGCTTTGTGGGAGCGTATCTTCTCCGAGGGTTGTAGCGGACTTTTGTGAAACATTTTTTCTTTTCGCTAACTCCCATGTGTAAGATGGGTTAAAAGATTGGCTCATAATTATAAAACGCCCAAACACTATAGAAATCTGAACAAATGAAAAAAGAATGGTGAAGATATATGATATATGACGGATTTCCCGAAAGAAATTCTTGGCTTGAAATTGAAACTACGGATATTATCCATAACTTGCAAGAAATTAAACGTATATTGAAACCCGGGGTGGAATTTATGCCGGTTATTAAATGCAATGGTTATGGATTGGGGCAAAGGATGTTGGCCAAGGTTTGCGTGGAGAACGGCTGCCGCCGTTTGGTTACCGCATTGTTGAGTGAAGCTATGGATTTGCGGGCATCTGGCATTACGGCGCCGATATTGGTATTCGCCTATTTGCCGCCTGCTTTTGCCCCTACCGTAGTGAAACATGATATTATTCAATCGGTTTATGATGAGCAAGCTGCCATTGCTTTATCAGAGGAAGCCGGCAGACAAGGCAAAACGGCGGTGATCCATATTAAACTGGAAACAGGCCTTGGTCGAGTTGGTTTTGCCGCCACGCAAGAGAGTATAAAAATTATCGGCCGTATTATGGCCTTACCTCATTTATATGTTGAGGGTATCTATTCTCATTTTGCCACGGCAGATGGTCCGGATTTGGATTATGCTTATCGGCAATTGACGGTTTTTGATGACTTTTTAACAGACTTGCGGCGTGCGGGACTAGAAATTCCCTGCCCGCATATTGCCAATTCGGCGGCGGTGGTGATGATGCCAGAAAGTCATTATGCATTAACCCGTGGAGCTGCGTTACCTTGCGGCGCCTATCCATCCCAATATGTGAGCCGAGAGAAGATCCATTTGCGTTTTGCTATGAGCTGGAAAGGGCGTGTGGGGTTTGTCAAACAAGTGCCCGCTGGTTATCCAGTGGGTTACGGCTGTACCTTCGTCACCAAAAGACCGTCGGTTCTCGCCTCTTTAGGCGTAGGTTATGGCGATGGATATCTGCGTGCCTTGTCTAACAAAGGTGTGGTATTAATTCATGGTAAACGGGCGCCGGTTGTTGGCTCCATATGTATGGATCAGATGGTGGTGGATGTAACGGATATTGATGGCGTCTGCCGGGGCGATGAGGCCGTTTTTTATGGCAAACAGGGGGATGCGCTTTTACCGGTAGAGGAATTGGCAGATCTGGCTGGTACGATACATCATGAATTGTTTGCACCGTTGCATACCCGGATCCCACGTTTTTATCTACAACATGGACAGGAACTGGCGCCAGGGCAAAAGATTTCCGTAGCCAGTTTTGGACGGCCTTTTCCCCAATCTTTGGCGGAAAATCTATCTACCTATTATGGCTTTTGACCGGTAGCCAACAGCGACGTTGCTATTTTCTTATAATAAAAATATAAACGATATATAAACGACAACATGCCATGGAGTGGAACAGGTGAAAAAGTTAGCTTTGATCATAAATCCAGTAGCTGGTTTAGGTGGGGCAGTTGGTTTAAAAGGTTCGGATGGAAAAGAAACCGCCCGTTTGGCTTTGTCTTTGGGGGCGCGTCCCCATGCCGGGGAACGAGCGGCCGCTGCGTTAAACATGTTACGGCCCATTGCAGATCATTTGCAGATTTATACTTGTCCAGGGATGATGGGGGAAAAAATCGTAACAGAGAACGGTTTCATACCGCAAATTGTCAATTTGCATGACGATTGGCAGAATAAAAAATATAGCGATTGGCAGCTTTTGGATAGCGGTCCTCAGGATACGATTGAGGCGGCAAAAAAAATGGCCGCCATTCCGGTAGATTTGTTACTTTTTGCCGGAGGGGATGGTACGGCTCGAGATATTTGTTGTGCTATCGGAGAAAGCTTGCCGGTAATTGGTATTCCTGCCGGCGTGAAGATCCATTCCGCCGTTTATGCAACGAATCCAATAAACGCCGGTTTATTAGCGTTAGAATTTCTTACCGACCAGACCCAAGACTTGCTTTCCGGTGAAGTGATGGATATTGATGAAGAAGCTTTCCGTCATGGGCGGGTTTCTCCCGCTTTATATGGATATTTGCGTCTGCCTGCCAGCGCCAGCCGTTTACAGGGAGGAAAGATGCCGAATGTAGCTGGTGATTGGCAATCCTTATCAGGAATTGCCGATTATATCGTAGAGCAAATGCAAGAGGATGTTTTATATATTATTGGCCCAGGAAGTACCACTGCGGCGATTATGAAGCGATTATCCTTGCCCAATACTTTATTAGGCGTGGATTTGGTTAAAAACCATCGTCTTATCGCTTCCGACGTAGATGAAGATCGGATTTTGACCCATATGCGGCAGGCAAAACAAAGTAAAATTATCGTTACGCCTATCGGCGGTCAAGGTTATGTTTTTGGCCGGGGAAATCAACAGATTGGACCAGCGATTATCCAAAGCCTCTTGGAGACGCAAGGAAAAGAAAGTATTATTATTGTGGCTAGCAAAGAAAAACTGCAATCCTTATATCAAAAACGTTTGCTGGTAGATAGCGGCAGCCGGCAAGTCGACGATCTATTACAGGGATATTGCAGGGTTGTTGTGGGGGATCATGAGGAAATGATTTTCCGAATTGGTTAGGAAAGCCGGATCCGGGAATCCGGATATGGGTATGGTAGGAGCGGTTGCCGGGCGGAAGCTGGCTTGTGGCGTTTGGATATGCGTTGCGCGCCATTTTTCGTACTGGAATTTGCTTAAAATATAGTGTATAATAATTCAAAAGCATAGAGATAAGGAGAAGAAATGGGGCAAGACGATAACCGGTTTCAAGAACGAGAGCATCCGTATAGCCTTGTTCCGGAAGAAGAACAACAGGAAAATATAGACGATAAAAAAGAGCAAGCGCAAGATGACGATTATTCTTTGCCTCTTTCCGCCAAATATGAACAAAAGGAATCTGCGCCGCTTTTTCATCCGCCAGAAAAAACAGAAAAAGTCTATTATCGTCAACCAAAAGTAGAGTGGCGAAATATTCCTAAGTCTGATGGACGAATTGGTGTAAAAGCGTTGACGGAAGCGGCGATGATGGCGGCTATCGCCGTGGTTTTGGCGGTAGTAGGCGCATATATACCCATATTGAATGTGGTTGGCGTTATATTATTTCCATTGCCGATTACAATATTGGTATTGCGCAGAGGCGTAAAAATTGGCGTTATTGATACAATCGTTATTTTTATGTTGACGCTGATGCTTTTAGGAATAGCGCAAAGCGTCGTTTTAATGATTCAAGGCGGGCTCTTGGGATTGTTTTTAGGATATTGTTTTCGTTATGAAAAAACTCCCTTATTTTCTTTGGCGATCGCCACGGTGATTGCAGCTTTTGGTGCCTTAGTAAACGTAGTGCTTTCTTTGTATGTGGCCGGTATGCCCTGGGAAGCCATTAGCGGGCAAATCTCCATGATGGTAGAAGAATATGTGGCGATTTTGCAAAGCCAAGGCTTTGAATCCATGCTAACAGCCGGTGGTATGACGGTGGAAGAATATATAGAGTATACCGTTGGATTTATGCAAAAATTGTTGCCGGCTATGTTTATTCTTGCCTCTATGTTTATGGCAATGCTTTGTTATATTATTTTTAGCAAAGTTTTACGCCGTTTACGCTACAATATTCCTCAATTGCCGCCTTTCCCTTTGTGGCGGATGGATTGGCGTTTTACTTGGGGTGTTATTGTCGGCTTACTATGTTCTTGGGCAGGGACTCAATTGCAGTGGACATGGTTGAATACCATCGGCGTCAATATTTTGTATATTTTCTTTCCTATTTTGCTGGTTTGCGGTTTTTCTTGCGTAGTTTGGCTATGGAAAAAGCTACGTATTCATACTTTTGTTTTAATTTTGTTAATTTTTATTGGCTTACAATTTTTTGCTTATATTTGTATTCTTTTGGCATTTATTGGCGCTTTCGATCCTATATTGGATTTTCGAAGTCGTTTAAATAAGCAGGAGGAGGAAAAAGAATGAAAGTTATTTTATTGCAGGACGTAAAAAGTTTAGGCAAACGGGGAGAAGTCAAGGACGTAGCGGATGGTTACGCGCGCAATTTCTTGTTTACTAAAGGTTTTGCTCAACCTGCCAGTAAAGGAAATTTAAATATATTGGATCATGAAATCAAAATGCGTATGAGTAAAGAGGCGCAATTAATTGATAACGCGGAACACTTAGCAAAAAAATTAGAAGGAAAGACCTTTATTATCCCGGCTAAAGCAGGGGAGGCGGGAAAACTGTTTGGCTCGGTAACCACTGCGGATATAGCGGCTGTTTTAAATGAACAGGGGTATGATGTGGATAAGCGCAAAATTGAAATTCCGGAGCCAATTAAATCCGTAGGATGTTTTGAGGTTGTCTTGAAGTTACATGCACACATTTCGGTCAAGATCCAATTGGACGTTCAGGGTGAATAAATGCATGTAGGGAAAGGAAAACATGGTGGAGGTAAGGGAAGATACGCATCGACTGCCGCCGCAGAGTTTAGAAGCTGAAAGAGCGCTGTTGGGGGCATGTTTGTTGCATAACGAAGCGATTAGCGCGGTTCAGGAGTATATAAAAGCCGAGGATTTTTATAGCGAAAGCCATCGGCTTATTTTCCGCTGTCTATCTGATTTAAACGAGCAAGGCATCCCCAGTGATTTAGTCACTTTGGTGGATGTTTTGCAAAAAGCGGGAAACCTGGATAAAGTGGGCGGCATTGCTTACGTATCTTCCTTAACTGACGCCGTTCCTTCGGCTGGCGCTGCCGTTCACTATGCCAAGATTATTGCTGAGAAAGCTTTGTCACGAGCTTTGATTCAAACGGCTTCTTTAATCAGCCAAGAAGGATATGCCGGCGCCCATAGTTCGGCGGAGTTATTGGAGCTTGCCGAAAAATCTATTTTCGATATTTCGCAAGGTCGTCGCCACGGTTATTTTCAATCTTTACATGATTTATTGCCCTCCGTTTTTGAAATGATGGTACAAACAAAAGCGGCGGACGGCGTAACCGGCGTACCGACTTTTCGCGATTTGGATAAATATCTTTCCGGGCTGCAAAAAAGCGATTTGATTATTTTGGCTGCCCGGCCGGCGATGGGTAAAACGTCGATGGCGATTAATATTGCGCAAAATGCTGCGGTGAAACATGGTTTAACTGTTGCTGTTTTTTCTTTGGAAATGCCAAAAGAACAATTGGCGCAGAGAATGTTATGTACACAAGCAAAAGTAAATCAGGGTTTGGTTCGCAAAGGTTTGGCTTCTATGGAGGATTTGCAGAGGTTAAGCAAAGCAATGACGGAAATAGCGGATGCACAAATCTTTATCGACGATTCTATGAGCGTTACCGTCGGTGAAATGCGTAGCAAATTGCGCAAACTCAAAACGGAACAAAAACGCTTGGATTTGGTAGTGGTAGATTATATTCAGTTGATGCAGGGCGGATCTGCCAATCGCCTAGAAAATCGCCAATTGGAAGTGGCAGAAATTTCCCGCGGTCTTAAAGCTATGGCCAAAGAGTTAGATTTACCTGTGTTGGCCTTGTCGCAGTTATCGCGCTTGGCTGACCGTAGTAATGAACCGCCTTCCCTCAGTCATTTACGTGAAAGCGGCGCCTTGGAACAAGACGCCGACGTGGTTATTCTTTTGCATAAGAACAAACGCAATACCCAAAACGAAACAGAAAATGAGCCTATCGATATGGGAGACGCTGGAGAAGTGGTAACTGTTATGATTGCGAAACATAGAAATGGTCCGATCGGCGATGTGGATATGTTGTTTTTAAAAGATTATACATCTTTTCAGAATTTGGTGCAGAAATGGCAAGGCAACGAAGCCTCCTAATTGTGTGAATTAATTTTGCTTGTTATAGGCTGAAAAAAGATTTGACTTTTGTTTTTTTTTCTTTTATAATTAATCTGTTCGGGCCATTAGCTCAGTTGGTAGAGCACCTGACTCTTAATCAGGGTGTCCCGGGTTCGAGCCCCTGATGGCCCACCATGAAAAACCCCTGCTAAACGTCGCGATTATGTGGCGTTTGGTAGGGGTTATTTAAAAAAGAATCTTTCAAATTGACGGTTTTTGGCGGTATTTTTAGGGATTAAACGTTGTCAAAACGTTGTCAAATTTTTTTTGCTCTAGGGTATGCTTTTAATATCTGGTAGGCATGCCGGGTGTTGTTTTTCCGCGGGAGAATCGTACAGATCACGAACAATCATCCGGGCTTCTTCCTCTAATTTTTCCGATACATGCTGATAAACTTGCATAAGCATATTTGCCGAAGTATGCCCCATGAATTTCATGGCGACTTTAATATCTACCCGTTTTTCCGCCAGCCGCGTAGCGTAGGTATGGCGCAGGCAATAAGGGGTTAAATCCGAGCCGATATCTTGCGCGGCTACGATGATACGATTCCGGTAAAGAGTGGCGCCAGCGGTGATTTGCATGTTGCGGAAGAAACTCTGCCAGGCGTTTTTATATCGTTGTTCGCTAATCGGTTGTCCGGGGCGGCTTTCTACCACATAATCAAACCCTTTTTTGGCTATGGGAGACAAGATATCGATTAACGCTTGCGGCATGGGTATCGTTCGTACCCCTGCTTCCGTCTTAGGCAATCCGAGTTGGATGCCTTTGTTGGTTGAATCCTTGGTCTTTTTAACGGATTGACAAACCTGCAGCGTTTGCGTTTTAAAATGAATCTGATTCCAGGTCATAGCGCGGGCTTCTCC
>CASEQE010000053.1 GCA_949289995.1 uncultured Peptococcaceae bacterium | reverse complement strand
ATTCTACGCGCCTGGTTTTGGGTAGACAAAAATGGCTGCGGCATACAAAAGGACGTTGAGGATGTATGGAGCAGAATTTTCCTTGTTGGTTAAGGCAGCTACAGCAACCTTGCCGGTCCCGGCGCATGACGATATCGCTGATGCCCCCGGAATCTATGGATACGTCAGCGAAAGCTTCACAAACCCGGTGCGCGGGAAACGGCCCGTCCGGCAACAAAGTGGCCAATGCCACTATATCCAAAGAGATTAGCGGCGCTCTTTCATGGCAACAACCGTCGCAGCCTTTGCAATCGGCAAAGTTATCTTGGGCATAGGCGCTTAAAGCGTTCAAAAAATCTTCTAAATTGGCTGCTTCATCAAGAATTTGTACGTCATAGCCATATGTTTCTCCCAAAATTTCGTCTTGAAATTGGCAGGCGCTGATGCGTACTTTACCTGTGAGTAGGGGTTCTTTATCCATTTTATGCGCGCCTCCTTTGTTTGGATGTTAATATTATATAACATATCGTTGGTAACTATAGATTGCTGTTTTGGTTTCGCCGCCCTGAAGAAAAATCCTTTTGCCATAGGCAACCAAGCCTTGGCTGTGGGATTATTTTTTGATAAAATAAATTTATATTATATATGGAAGTAATACCTTGCCTTTCATGGATTTTTATGCTAAAATAGAAGAAAGCAAAGGCCTTTTTTTTATGGTCTTTTTTGGATAAAATCCAAAAAGGAGGGAATTTTTTTGCAGTCTATGCCAAATAACAACGGCGGCAAAGCCAGTTATGGCGCCGAACAGATTCAGATTTTGGAAGGTTTAGAAGGGGTGCGCCGCCGTCCGGGAATGTATATCGGTTCCACCGGACCCAGAGGATTGCATCATTTGGTGTACGAAATCGTCGACAACAGCATTGACGAAGCCCTGGCGGGATTTTGTAATCATATTATTGTTACCATTCATGAAAACAATAGCATTACCGTGGAAGATAATGGCCGAGGTATACCGGTGGGTATTCATGAAAAAACCGGCAAAAGCGCGGTGGAAGCGGCGATGACTATGTTGCACGCCGGCGGTAAATTTGGCGGCGGCGGCTATAAGGTATCCGGCGGTTTGCATGGCGTGGGTATGAGCGTGGTGAATGCCTTGTCTACCTGGTTGGAAGTGCGCATTCATCGGGACGGTTTTCTCTGGCAGCAGGAATACCGCCGGGGCGTACCGGTTTATGATTTGCGGCAAATCGGTTTATCCGATCGTACCGGCACGATTATTACCTTTGCGCCGGATCCGGAAATTTTTGAGGATTTGATTTATTCTGCAGAAACTTTAAGCAGCCGTCTGCGGGAGTTGTCTTTTTTAAATAAAGGAATCACCATCGAATTAATTGATGAACGAGTCAAGGAAACGGAAAACGAAGAAGAAAGCGCCGATGATAAAAATAAACGGCGTCAAGTCTTCCATTACACCGGCGGCGTGGAAGATTTTGTTAAATATATCAACCGCAATAAAGATGCCCTGCATAAAGTGATCTATTATGAAGGGGAAAAGGATCGAGTGCAGGTGGAAATTGCCTTGCAATATACGGATAGTTATACGGAAAATATTTTTTCTTATGTTAATAATATTCACACCCAAGAAGGCGGTACCCATGAAGTAGGCTTAAAAGCCGCTTTGACTCGCGTCGTTAACGATTATGCCCGGCGTCTTAACGTTTTAAAAGAAAATAACGCCAATCTGTCCGGGGAAGATATTCGGGAAGGCATTACCGCCGTTTTGTCCGTTAAGGTAGAAGAACCGCAATTTGAAGGTCAGACCAAAACCAAATTGGGCAATACGGAAGTGAGGGGTATCGTTGACGCCATGGTTTCCGAAGGCGTAGGCATTTATCTGGAAGAACATCCTACGGAAGCCAAACGTATCATTGAAAAAACGGTTCAGGCGTCCCGTGCGCGGGAGGCGGCCCGCAAAGCCCGGGAAATGACCCGCCGCAAAAGCGTGCTGGAAAAAACTTCGTTGCCGGGCAAGTTGGCCGATTGTACCATGACCGATCCGGCTTTATGCGAGCTGTATTTGGTGGAGGGCGACAGTGCCGGCGGTTCGGCGATTAACGGTAGGGATCGGCGTACCCAGGCCATTTTGCCCTTGCGAGGAAAAATTCTTAATGTGGAAAAAGCCCGTTTGGATCGTATATTGGGCAATGAGGAAATCCGGGCGATGATTACCGCTATGGGAGCTGGTATTTCCGATGATTTCGATGTTAACAAAGCCCGCTATCATAAACTGATTATTATGACGGATGCCGATGTGGACGGCGCCCACATCCGTACCCTGTTGCTGACCTTCTTTTTCCGCTATATGCGTCCTTTGGTGGAAGCAGGATATGTGTATATTGCGCAGCCTCCTCTGTATCGGGCGAAAGCCAAACGGGGCAAAGAAGATCAGTATTTGTATGATGACGCGGATTTGGAACGCTTTTTTGCCACTAGAGATAAAGACAAATATGATATTAGCCGCTATAAAGGTTTGGGCGAAATGGATGCCAGCGAATTGTGGGAAACGACGATGAATCCGGAAAATCGTACCATGTTGCGCGTATCGGTGGAAGATGCCGTGGCGGCGGAAGAAATGTTTACCGTGCTAATGGGGGACAAAGTGGAACCCCGCCGGGACTTTATCCAGGCTAACGCCAAATACGCTACCCTGGATATTTAGGAGGTATTATGGATTTTGTAAATGGTAAAATTATTACCAGAGAAATCGAAAAGGAGATGAAAGACTCCTATATTGATTATTCCATGAGCGTTATTGTTGGGCGAGCTTTGCCGGATGTGCGGGACGGATTGAAACCGGTACATCGCCGGGTATTATATTCCATGTTCGAGCAGGGGATTACTCCGGATAAGGCCCATAAAAAATGCGCCCGTATCGTCGGCGATACCATGGGTAAATATCATCCCCATGGCGATAGCTCGATTTACGATACGTTGGTAAGAATGGCCCAGGATTTTTCCATGCGCTATATGCTGGTGGATGGACATGGCAATTTTGGCTCCGTGGACGGCCATCGTGCGGCGGCTATGCGTTATACGGAAGCGCGGTTACGCGGTTTCGCTATGGATATGTTGGCGGATATCAATAAGGATACCGTTGATTTTGCCGATAATTATGATGGTTTGGAAAAAGAACCTACGGTTTTGCCCGGCCGTTTGCCCAATTTGTTGGTGAATGGATCTTCCGGTATTGCCGTAGGTATGGCTACCAATATTCCGCCGCATAATTTGAACGAGATCATAGACGGCATCGATTTACTGATTGATAATCCCCAGGCCAGCTTGGAGCAAATCATGGCCAAAGTTCCCGGCCCGGATTTTCCCACCGGCGGCGTAATTTTGGGTATGGAAGGCATACGTAGCGCTTATGCTACCGGTAAAGGCGCCGTTAAATTGCGTGCAAAGGCCAATATCGAACAGATGAGCAATGGTAAACAACGTATTGTTGTTACAGAATTGCCTTATACGGTTAATAAATCGGTTTTGGTGGAAAAAATCGCCGAATTGGTGCGCGATAAAAAAGTGGATGGCGTAACCGCTTTGCGAGATGAAAGCGACAAAGAAGGTATGCGCGTGGTAATTGAGGTGAAAAAGGAAAGCAATGCCTCGGTTCTGCTGAATCAGTTGTACAAGCATACGCAATTGCAAACCACTTTTGGCGTGAATATGTTGGCTCTGGTGGATGGACAGCCCAAAATATTGAATCTGAAAGAGATGATGGAGGCTTATATCCGCCATCAAAAAGAAGTAATTGTCCGCCGGACCCGTTTTGATTTGGCAAAAGCGCAAGAACGTGCCCATATTGTGGAAGGCTTGCGTATAGCATTGGATTATATCGACGAAGTAATCGCCACGATTCGTGCTTCCCACAGCGACGCCAAAGAAAGGTTAATGGAACGGTTTCAGCTTTCCGAGCGGCAAGCGCAAGCCATTTTGGAAATGCAATTGCGTCGCTTGCAAGGGATGGAGCGAGAAAAACTAGATGCAGAATATAAAGAATTGATTAAAACCATCGCCTATTTAACCGACGTATTGGCCAATGAAAAATTGGTTATGTATATTGTTAAAGATGAATTGTCTGCATTAAAAGAAAAATATGGAGATCCCCGACGTACGCAAATTGTCAAAGACGACGACGATATTACCGCCGAAGATTTAATTGCAGAAGAAGATATGGTGATTACCATCACCAATAGTGGTTATATCAAACGTCTATCGCCTAGCGTCTACCGGCAACAGCGCCGTGGGGGCAGGGGTGTAACGGCTATGACCACAAAACAGGAAGATTTTGTGGAACAACTGTTTATCACCACCACACATCACTATTTGATGGTATTTACGCAAAAAGGACGAGCCTATCGTTTGAAAGTGCATGAAATACCGGAGGCGGGGCGGCAGGCCAAGGGTACGGCCATTGTCAATCTGCTGTCCTTAACCGGAGAAGACAGCATAGCGGCGGTGATACCGGTGCGGGATTATAGCGGAGAGGATTATTTGTTTATGGCTACCCGCAAAGGCGTAGTAAAGAAAAGCCGGCTCAGCGATTATGACAGCTCCCGCCGGGATGGTTTGCAGGCTATTAATCTGGATGAGGGGGATTCCTTAATTGGCGTCAAGCTGACCAGCGGCCATGAAGAAATTGTTCTTTCCACCGCCCGGGGTATGGCGGTTCGTTTCAGTGAAGACGATGTACGTCCCATGGGGCGGGTTTCCCGTGGCGTGCGAGGTATTACCCTTGGCTATCAGGATTATGTGGTTAGCATGGATACCATGCAGGAAAACGGCGAGTTATTGGTTCTGTCGGAGCACGGCTACGGCAAAAGAACGCCGTTGCAAGATTTTCGTACTACCCATCGGGGGGGCAAAGGCGTTTCCGCGCTTCGTTGCAATGATAAAACGGGTAATTTGGTTGCCATTGAAGTGGTGCGTCCCGGGGATGAAATGATGATTATTTCCCGAGAGGGTATTATCATTCGGGTTGATGTGGATGATATTTCGGAGCAAGGCCGCTATGCTCACGGCGTTCGAGTGATCAAACTGGACGAAGGGGATGCAGTGGTGGATATGGCGAAAGTGCTTTCTAAAGAAGATGAGGAAGATGAAACATAACGATGATAAAATTGCTTTTGCATGAACCGCAAAGCGTCTAGCCGCATAAGAAAAGCCCGCAAGCCTTAAAGCTTGCGGGCTTTTCTTATGCGGCTAGACTTGACAAACGGCTTGCTTTATATTAGACTAAGTCTATAAACAATACGGTTAAGAAAAGAGGCGTATGGTTATGTTAGACCCTTCCGTATATGAGCCCTATTTCCCGCAAACGAAACAATTATGTTTGGATTATTTTGCCGCACCTCAAGAAGAAGGGCTGGCGGTTTTGTTGGAGCGTTTGCTGTCGCAGGAGGGGTTGCCTACGCATTGCCCGGTGCATCATTTTATCGTACCGGCGGCATTGCTAACGGTTTGCCGCAGACGGCAAGGGGAGAGCGGCGAATTGTTGGAGGCGGAATTAACGGAGGCCATGCAACGGGCCCGCAACGTTCTTGGCGGTTTTTGCGGTTTCTACGGCGCCTGTGGCGCAGCCATTGGTTTGGGTATATTTTGGTCGATTATTACCGGCACGACGCCCTTGTCCGGCAAGACTTGGAGTTTTGGCAATCGGGCTTGCGGCGAGGCTTTGCTGGCATTGGCGGAATATGGCGGTCCCCGCTGCTGTAAAAGGGTATCTTGGTTAACGGTGGCCGGTGCGATTGACCGTATCAACGAAATCCTGGATTTGCATTTGCCGCCTTTGCCGAATATGACATGCCGTTTTTATCAAAGCAATCAAGAATGTTTGAAAGAGCATTGTCCCTACTATTCAAAGGAGGCGTCCGTATGAAGAAAATGCCTATAACGGTGCCCGTTTCGATGTTACCGGTAAAAAACGAAGGTAGTCCGTATAAAAACGGACCGGTATATTTTCAATATAAAACCGCGGTTTTGTTATGGCTGAAAACCCAAGGGGAAACCGTAAGCCAAGGAGAGCCGGTGTGTCAAGGGGAAGTAGACAAAAAAACGGTGGAGTTCTACGCTCCTGCCACTGGCGTCCTGAGCGAAATTTGTTTAGCAGATGGAGAAGAATGTAGCGCCGGCGATATATTGGGATATATTACGACCGGCGAATAAAAGCTTGCCTACGACGTATATGTGATATAAGACCAAGTAAAAAAGCGAACGCTTAACCGCGTTCGCTTTTTTACCGTTCGTTTGAAGATTGTTGCAAAGTGTGTTCGACTATATCGATTAAAGCATTTAAATCATCCCGATAGACGATTAAAGACTGTAGCCATTGCTTGAAACATTCTCGTCCATGGGGTGTGATCCGATATACGCGCCGGGAAGAGCCGCCTTGCCATAATTCTAAATCAGAGGCTAATAAATCGTTGCCTTCCATTTTTTTTAGATAGCGATATAAACCGGTGGGATCCGGAGCCTCGCCATGGAACATGGGAGACTTGGCCACTCTTTGAATCAAAACAAAACCGTGCAAATTTTCCTGAAATAATTCGTTTAAAATCGCTACTTGTAAAAAACGATCCAGATTTTTGCCCCGGCAAGCGCAATTCTCTTCAAATAGAGCCATAATATCCCTTCCCTTGCTTGAAATACTCTTATCATAATATCATGTTTATTGATCGCTGTCAAATTCGTGTTGTTTAAAAAAACGTTGGTTTTTGCTGTTTTTTGCTGTTGAGTCAGGAAAAATATCCATCGTAAAATAAATTGCTGCTCATTTCAGGAGTCAATTGCAGGAAATGGCCTAATTTTACAGAAGTAAAATAGGAACAAAGGAATATAATAGTAAGGATACTTGACGGCGCTTATGAATTTATTGAAAACAACGGCTGAATATATACAAGAGAAAAAATTGATTTTGCCCAATCAATTGGTGTTGGCGGCTTTTTCCGCCGGACGGGATTCCCGGGTGATGTTGGACGTATTGTATAAGCTAAGCCAAACCTTGGATTTTTCCGTGGCGGTAGCTCATTTCAATCATCAGCTGCGCCCGGAAGCTCAAGATGAGCTGATTTTTGCTCAACAGGTTGCCAAAGCATATGGCATACCTTTTTTTAGCGGTACGGCTCAGATTGGAGTTTTGGCAAAAGGCAAGAATTTACAAGAAGTGGCGCGACGGGAACGGTATGCTTTTTTGAATCATATTGCCCGGCAAATTGGCGCCGACGTGGTGGCAACCGCTCATCATGCCGACGATCAGGCGGAAACGGTATTATTGCATTTGTTGCGCGGCGCCGGTTTGGCAGGCCTGGCGGCGATGCGGCCGGCGACGGAGAAGGTGATTCGGCCGTTGTTGTTTGCCAGTCAAGAGGATATTGCAGCTTATGCAGTGGAAAACCGTTTATCCTATTGTCAGGATCAAAGCAATTTTTCTACAAAATATTTGCGCAATCGTATTCGCTGGCAATTACTGCCTGCGTTGAAAGACTATAATCCGCAAATTGTGGAAGCTCTTAATGCAACGGCGGATATTTGCAGCGAAGAAGACGGCTTATTGGACGATATGGCGGAGAATTCTTTAGCGGAATTATGGCTGGTGGAGGATACCGCTTTATCCGGTGCGGATTTTGACCGTTTGCCCCGAGCCTTGCAAAGGCGGGTGCTGCGCAAGGCTTTTTATATGTTTGCTGGGGAAAAAGCGGAGCTGTCTTTTGCGCAAACCCAGGCGATCATCGATCTTAAGGATGAACGCAGTGTGGCGTTGCCAGGAGGTACGGTGGCCTATCGCCGCGGGCATATTTATTTCGACAGGAAAGTACCGCCCCTGCCGGCGTTTTATGAAAATATTCCTCTGACGGCGGATGATAAGTGGCATTGTTTGGCAAATTGGGGCTGGCGGTATCGGGCTGTAGCCGGCAAGTTGCCTAACCGCTTACCCCGGGATACGTTTTGGGTGACCGCCACGGAATGGCCGGAACTTTGTTTCCGCACCCGCCGTCCGGGAGATGGCGTCTATTCCCAAGGCAAAACGGGGAAAAAGAAATTAAAAGACTTGTTTATCGAAGCTAAATTGCCTGGATATATGAAAAACAGTTGGCCGTTGTTAATCAAGGCCGGCGAAATTATTTGGGTACCTTTTCTTTATCGCCGTTCCGCCAATCCGCCGGAGGATATCATATTGATTAAAATAGCCAAAGATGATATAATAAGATAACGCTGGCGTTTTATTTATCCAATTGCGTGATGGCGCCGCTAAGAAAGGAGACCATTCTTGAATCGTTTGCTGAAAAATATCACGATATTTATTCTGCTGGTTTTAATTGCTTTGTCTTTTTATACTTGGGGCAATCCATCGGAAATTATCGTCAACCTGAATTACTCCCAATTCATGTCCGCCGTGGCCGACGGGCAGATTACTGAGGTTACCATCGCCGCCGAAACGGAAGCCGGACGTTACACGATAACCGGCCAAATGAACGACGGGCAAAACTTTCAAACCGTCGCTTTTCCCGATCCCGGTATTGCGGATTATCTAACCGAATATGGAGTTGCCATCAACTATGATGCGGTAACTACCTCGTGGTGGGGTTCCTTGCTGTTGAGTTTGATTCCCATGTTGCTTATCGTCGGCTTGTTCGTATTTTTAATGCAGCAGGGGCAAGGCGGCGGCAAAGTGATGCAATTTGGCAAAACCAAAGCCAAATTGTATGTGGATGAGAAAAAGAAAGTTACCTTTGCCGATGTGGCCGGCGTAGACGAAGTAAAAGAAGAACTTAACGAAATCGTGGAGTTCTTAAAGGATCCTCGCCGTTTTACCGCATTGGGCGCACGAATTCCCAAAGGGGTTTTGTTGTATGGGCCGCCAGGCTGTGGTAAAACTCTGCTGGCAAAAGCAGTGGCCGGCGAGGCGGGCGTGCCGTTCTTTTCCATTTCTGGATCAGATTTTGTGGAAATGTTTGTAGGTGTGGGCGCTAGCCGCGTACGGGATTTGTTTGATCAAGCGAAAAAGCATAATCCTTGCATTATTTTTATCGATGAAATCGATGCAGTGGGACGTCAACGGGGCGCCGGATTAGGCGGCGGCCACGACGAAAGAGAACAAACCCTTAACCAATTGCTGGTAGAGATGGACGGCTTTTCTAATAACGAAGGTATTATTGTCATTGCCGCCACCAACCGCCCGGATATTTTAGATCCGGCTTTGTTGCGGCCCGGCCGCTTCGACCGGGAGATTACCGTGGACGCACCAGACGTTTTGGGACGTAAACAAATCTTGGACGTACATGCCAAGGGCAAACCTTTGGCCGCCGAGGTGGATTTGGACGTGATCGCCCGGCGTACGCCTGGGTTTACCGGCGCCGACTTGGCCAATGTGTTGAATGAAGCGGCTTTATTAGCCGCCCGTCGGAGCAAAAAGAAAATTACCATGGATGAAATGGAACAGGCTGTGGAAAGAGTGATTGCCGGACCAGAGAAAAAATCCAGGGTTATCAGTGATCAAGAGAAAAAACTGGTTGCTTATCACGAAGCCGGTCACGCTGTGGTCTCCTATTTTCTGGCTAATTCCGATCCGCTGCATAAAATATCCATTATTCCTCGAGGACGTGCCGGCGGTTATACTTTGCTATTGCCAAAAGAAGACCGGCATTACCAAACCAAATCGCAAATGTTGGATTCCTTGGTTTTGCTTTTAGGCGGTCGTATGGCGGAAGCTTTGGTGCTGAAAGATGTGTCCACTGGGGCGCAAAACGATTTAGAGCGAGCTACCAATACGGCTAGGGAAATGATTACCCGCTATGGTATGAGCGAAGAATTAGGGCCTTTGACTTTTGGTAAACAGCAGGATACCATATTCTTGGGACGAGAGTTTTCTCAGGAACGCAATTACAGCGAAGCGATTGCCTATGCAATTGATAAAGAAGCTCGGGCTTTTATGGAGCAGGCCTATCAACGGGCGGAAGATATCTTAAGCGCGCATTTGTCTGAATTGCATAAAGTGGCGCAAACGCTTATGGAGAAAGAAACCATCGAGGCCGCTGAATTTTATCAGATTATGAAAAACTACGTTTCGCCTAGCCCGGTCATGCGAGAGGCGGCGGCAGCCGCTTTGGGCGTTGGAGCGGGCAATGACCAAGAAAACGGATCCGATATGGCAACGATGGAACTTGCCAATAAACATGGGGCAGAAACGCCAAAGTCTCCTGTTGACGTTTCGAAAGACGATAGCGGTATTCCGGAGATTAAATTTTAGTAAAAAATATAGTAGGCGGGGGAATTCCCCCGCCTACCGCGTATCAAGAAGAAAACGATAACCGTTGGAAGAAGATTGCCAAATGTAGCAACATAGTAAGTTTGTGCGCCGAGATACGCTTGGCGCGGTTTATGAGTCCTTGGTTTCGTTTGCGCTGGTTCTTCCATTTGTCGGGAGGAGGTTTTGCCTATGCTGCCGGCGGTTCGTTTGCTAGCAGGCGCCGACTTGGCTTTAATGCGGCAGGAAATGCAACAGATTGGTGTCAGCCCGGAAGGGATAGAATGGATGATCGACAAATGCGAAGATTTGCGTTTGCGCGTAGAGGGCTTGCCCAATGCCGCCGTGCTAATCCTGAAACAAAAAATGCTTAGCCTAGGGGGAGATGCGGCGGTTTCCCGTCAGGCTATCGTGGGTGGTTTTGCGGATAAAGAGCAAAACGCCGCGCTGCTCATCGGTTCCCGAAGGCAAATAGAGCTTTTGATCGAGTATTTGCGCCGGCAACCTTTTGGCCTGCCCGCCGTGGCTGATCAGTTAAGCGATATTTTACTGCGTCTAAGCAAAACGCCGCCGCCGATAGAGTATGCCAATGCCTATATCCGCGGCAGTTTGCACTTTCAAAGGCCGTTGGTAATGGGTATCGTGAACGCCACGCCGGATTCTTTTTACGACGGTGGTAAATATATGGACGTAGAAAAAGCTACAGCGCAGGCCCTACGTTTAGTGGAGGATGGGGCGGATATTGTGGATATCGGCGGCGCTTCATCCCGTCCGGGGTTTACGCCGGTGGATGAAGAAACGGAACGGTTGCGTATTCTGCCGCTGATTCGGCAATTGGCTCCGCAGTTAACGGTTCCGCTGTCTGTGGATACGGATAAAGTGCCGGTGGCGGAAGCGGCATTGGCCGCCGGGGCTTGCGTCATTAATTATACAGGTACGCCGGAACCATCTCTATTCGCTTTGGCCCGGCAAAGCCAAGCCCCGTTGATCGTCATGCATAAGGGCGGCGGGGCGCAAGTGCTGCAGCATATCCATACCTTTTTTGCTTCCGTTTGCCAGATGGCGCAACAAGCCGGCATGCCGGAGCAACAACTGATTTTTGATCCGGGTATCGGTTTTGATAAAACGGCAGAAGAAAACCTGGTTATCTTGCGCAATTTGCCCCAGTTTTTAATGTATGGCCGGCCATTGTTGCTGGGTATGTCCAATAAACGTTTTTTAGGTAACCTTACCGGTATGCCGCTGGAAGAACGGACTTTGGCTGGCAGCGTGGCGGCGGCTTTGACATGGCGGCTGGGCGCCTCTATCTTTCGCGTACACGATGCGTCGGCTGCGCGTCAGGCTTTGGCTGTAGCGGAAGCCATAGAAAATGCCTAGATATGGTAGTCTTGTAAACGGATAATGCAAGTATAAGGGTGAATATATAAGGAGTGAAACGTATGGATACGATTATTTTAAAAGATTTACATTTTTGGGGAAGACATGGGGCAAACCCTGGAGAAAAAGATAGGCCTCAAGAGTTTATCATACAATGCGAATTGTATTTTCCTTTCGATGAAGCATCCGCCAGCGACGATCTACGTTTTACTGTGGATTATGGTCGGGTATTTGCGGACTTGAAAAAAATTGTGGAAGAAGAGAGTTTTAATCTGCTGGAAGCTTTGGCGCAAAGATTGGCCGGCGCCGTACTCCAATACCCACGGGTGCGGCGGGTGTGTGTGGAAGTGGAAAAATGTGTGGCGCAAGCGGGAGATGCTTGCTTCCGTTCTGCGGTGCGCTTAGAAAGGGGGAAATAAATGGATACGCAAGTATGGTTAAGTTTAGGTAGCAATTTAGGAGACAGAAAGCAACGATTGCAATTTGCTGTAGCCCAATTATCCGCTCATCCCCAAATCCGTTTAGGACGCAAGTCGGGAATCTATCAAACCGCCCCCTGGGGAGACATAGAGGAACAAGATGATTTTTATAATGCGGTAGTAGAGATTTTTACCTTCTTGACGCCCTGGGAATTGCTAAAAGAATTACAAAAAATTGAAACCGCCGCCGGGCGTAAACGGATTGTCCACTGGGGAGCCAGAGAGCTGGATATTGATATTTTATTGTTTGGCGAGGCTCATATTGAAACCGGCGAATTGCAGGTTCCCCACCCCTATATCAAAGACCGCTTGTTCGTTTTGCAGCCTTTGGCGGAAATCGTCGGCGATATGGATATTCCCAATAAAGGCAATTTGACGTTGATTTTGCATAATTTGCAAGGCCGGCAACGGGTAGATAAAATTTGTGATGCAACGGATTGGTAAGATGGCTAACAAGTGGGATATAAAAGATGAAATTGGATATAGCGGATTATCGTTAATCCTTCGGCTGGCGGCGGTAGGGACGGCGTACAGGTGACGGTGGCAGTGGGGGCGACGGTTTGTTCCATGAAATGATAAACGGTTTGTTGTCTGACACGGGCGCGCCGCCGCCCGGGCTGACGGCAGCCTTTTGCCGCCAGCTCCACCTGCGACTTTAGCCGCAGTTTTCCCACCAGCGGCGATGATTTGATCGCTTTCGTATAGCCAGGGACAGGTGCAAAGCATAGATCTGACCCATCATTGTCTCCGTACGCCGGAAGGAAACCAACGTCAAGGCTATTTGCGCAATTGTTTCGACGTAGGCGCCGGCGCGGATACCTGCGTAGCAGTAAACGAGGCGCCGGACGAATGAAGCGGATTATGCGTAACGTTTCTTTGGCATTTCGTTTAATCGCCTTAAAAACTTTATTTGCCTATTGCTATCCACTTTTGCAAATCTGTGTGGATGGCAAGCGACGGCAGGGCGAATATATCATGCCGCCTGGGCTAACAGTCGTTATATGGGCGGCGGAATGCTCATGCTTCCCCAGAAATGTATGGATGACGGTATGTTGTTGATTGGAAAATGAATAAGTTGCGGCTATTTCACGCTTTTCCCGCGTATATGATGGAGATCTGCATGGTTTGTCCCAGATAGAATCTTTGCGAGGAAAAACGTTGATGATAAACACCCTGATACCGCATATGATGGAAACGGATGGAGAGGTTGCAAGCTTTACTCAGGCCACATTGGAGGCTTTGCCGTGGATTTTGCCCTTATTGCAAACTTGCTAAATCTTGACAAGACCATGGGATTGCCGTATACTATTCCTAGTAAAACGCTGGACATTCGGAAAAAAGTATGAGGGAGCAGCAATGCATATTTCAACCAAAGGCAGGTATGGCCTAAGGGCCATTTTGGATTTGGCTCTGCATTATCAGGAGCGGCCGGTAACCCTTTCGGCTATCGCCGCCCGGCAACAGCTTTCGGAGGGATATTTGGAACAGTTGATGGCGCCGCTGAAAAAGGCTGGTATCGTCGGTAGCAGCCGTGGAGCGCAAGGCGGTTACTTTTTAACCCGGGATCCGAAAGAAATTAGCGTGGGCGAAGTATTTCGCGCTTTGGAGGGACCGTTAAAATTAACATCCTGCGTTGCAGAGGAGCAAGCGGACGAGTGCTATCGCAAGGGAAATTGCGGTAGCGCCTTTATTTGGCAGGAAATTCAAGAAGCCATTAGCCAAATTTTGGAAAAATATACTTTAGCCGATTTAATGGCCAGAGAGAATGCTTAATATAGCGAATAGAAGAGAGGCGGATATGTCAGTGGACAAGGTGTATTTAGATCATGCGGCTACGACTCCGGTTTTTCCGGAAGTGGCGGAGGCGATGTACGATCTGTTGCTTCATCATTATGGCAATCCCTCCAGTTTGCATTTTTGCGGTAGAGATGCGAAACGATATTTAGAAGAAGCCCGTGGCCAAGTAGCGGCTTTAATCGGCGCGGAAGCGGAAGAAATTTTCTTTACGTCCGGAGGAACGGAAGCGGATAATATTGCAATTTTTGGCAGCGCGGCGGTAGCCGGCGGTAAAAAACATGTGATTACTTCCGCGGTGGAGCATCATGCCGTAATAGATAGCTGCAAAGAACTGGCCGAGGAGGGCTACGATTTAACGATATTGCCGGTGGATGAATATGGCGTGGTTCATGTGGAAGATTTGCAAGCGGCTTTGCGTCCGGATACGTTTTTGGTTACCATTATGCACGCCAACAATGAAGTGGGTTCCATAAATCCAATCAAAGAATTGGCGGTGGCAGCCCATCAAGCGGGCGCTTTGTTTCATGTGGATGCCGTACAAAGCGTGGGAAAAATTCCGGTAGACGTAGCCGAGCTGGGTGTGGATATGTTGACCTACTCCGCTCATAAAATTAACGGTCCTAAGGGCGTCGGCGCTTTGTATAAAAGACGGGGGCTGTCGATCTCCCGTCGGGTATTTGGCGGCGGACAGGAAAAACAGCTACGTTCCGGCACGGAAAATATGCCCGGTATCGTTGGATTTGGGAAAGCGGCGGCCTTAACCGCCTTGCGTTGGCAGGATGAAATGGCGGAATGTCGCCGTCTACGGGATTTGTTGGTTGAATTAACGTTAACGCGTATTCCTGATAGTCGTTTAAACGGCCATCCCAGCCAACGTTTGCCTCACAACGCGAATTTAAGTTTTGATTATATAGAAGGGGAAGCTTTGTTGCTATATTTGGATATAGCAGGCGTGGCTTGCTCTGCCGGTAGTGCCTGCTCTTCCGGATCGCTTAGTCCGTCCCATGTATTGACGGCGATGGGCTTGGAAGACAGATGGTTGCACAGCGCTTTGCGTTTTTCCTTGGGATATGGCGTAACCGAAGAGCAAATTCGCTATACGGTGCAAGTATTGCAGGATAAAGTGGCGCAACTACGGCAGGCCAGTCCATTTTATCAAGCCAAATAAACCAATTGCACGGAGTGAAATGGATGATAGATGTGGTTGTAGCTACTGCGAATCGCCATAAAATCAGGGAAATCAAAGAAATTGCTGCTGCTGCCGGATATGAGATGATTCGCTGGCATGATTTAAGCGAATACCCGAATTATCAACCCCCGGAAGAAACCGGCACTACCTTTGCGGAAAATGCTATGATCAAAGCCCGATCCGCCGCCGCCTATTGCGACTGCTTGGTTTTGGCAGACGATAGCGGCTTATCTGTGGAGGCTTTGCATGGGGCGCCAGGGGTGTTTTCTGCACGTTTTGCCGCCGTTGACGGGAAAGATCATAATGATCAGGCCAATAATGACAAGTTGTTGTCATTACTGCAGGGGGTGCCCATGGCAGATCGGCGGGCGGCTTTTCATTGTGTAGTTGCCGTGGCCCGGCCCGACGGTTTTTGCCGCTGCGTAGAAGGCTGCTGCTCAGGGGTAATTGCTGAAACCGTCGCAGGAAGCGGTGGGTTTGGCTATGATCCGTTATTCTATTTGCCCCAATTGGGATGTACTATGGCGGCATTAGATGAGGCGTGCAAAAACCGCATTAGCCATCGCGGACAAGCGATTCGCCAAGCTTTACCGGTGTTGTTGGCCGCAGCCCAGCTGGATATGCCGATATAAGCCCCTGAAGCGGCCTTTTGCGCCAGCCTGACGATAAGGTTAGCCGGTAAGCCTATCGCCCTTTGATTTCTATAATTTATTCTTACATTTTCCGCTTGCCGGCGGTAGCGTCGGCAGGCGGTTTTTTTTAACGCTGGACGTTTACGGCTACCGATTGTATTGGGATAAAATCATTTTGGCTTTTGCCATATCTTTTCCCGCTGGCCGGCATAGGATAATATCTTTGCGCGCCTTTTCGCTTAAAGTGGCGTCAATTCCGCATTTGGTGACGGTATATTGTTGGGATATAGGATCAAAAGAGGTAGAAAAAGCATTGTGTACCAAAAAACTGTCTACGCCATAACGTACTCTGGTAGCTACGGCGCGCAACACCTCTTCTTCCCGCCGGATATCGATATCCATATCTACCGCAACCGCTAATTTGATGCTGGGATCAAGCCCCATTAGCATATTAATTGCCGCCTTAGCCATACCGGCCGGAGCTGGTTTCATTTGAATATAAGCTTGCATTTCTCCGCCGGATATGGGATAAGATAAGTCGTTTACCCAGGGAATTTTTTCTTGCAATCTGGCTAACATAGCGGTTTCGCAAAGCATATGTCCCAAGTTGAGCTGATCTTTGGAGCGTCCGGGTAAGGTGATATGATAAATCGGTTTGTGACGGTGGGCTAAACCAGTGCAGTGAAACGGACTTTGCATAGAGCGAAAATCGGCAAAACCGGTTAATTGGGCAAAAGCTCCTTCCGGCTCTTGTTCTCTGGTGGAAATATAGCCTTCTAACGCCACTTCCGCTTCCGCCGGATAGTCTATATCCACCGTGCGGCCTTTTAATAGGCGCAAAGGTTCCTGTAATATAGCGCCGGCAATGTCGTAGGCATTTTGTTTGAGGCCGGGTTGCGCAGCTGCTGCCAACATTAGTGCAGGATGGCAGCCGACGATAATGGTTGCCGGTAGATTTTCCCCCTTTTGTCTGGCTTGTTCGAACGCATAAAAAAGATGTGGCCGCATATGGACGTTAATGCCTAAGGTGTTGGCATTTTTAAATTGCAACCGGTGTAGGCTAAGACTATGCGCGCCGGTTTGCGGATTCTTGATTACCACAATGGCGGCAGGTATATAGCGGGCGGCATCGGTAGGATAGGCCTGCATTAACGGCAAAAAATCCATATTGATTTGCCGGGTGGTAAATTCCTCTTGTACCGGACCGCTGGAGGTGATGATGGCGGGGATTGGATGGCGTTCAAGGTATTGCCAATAACGGCTAATTTGTCTGCTTTGACCTAATATATACGAAATTCTTTGCCGGCTAGCAAAAAGATTGCCCACCACAGGAATATCTTCATAGTTTTCTACCCTTGCGCAAAGGACAGGTGGATTTGCCTGCTTATCCAGTTCCCATCCTAAGGCTTGAAAAACGAAATCTCGTTCTATTGGTTTTTCTATATGTAGAATTTCTTTGGGATATTTGTTTTGTAAATCTTGTAAATAATAAGTTAAGGATTGTTTTTCCATGAATGGTCCTACTTTCTTGGCATAATATCTTAGCATACATTTATCAAAAAATTCTTTTTTTCGACAAAAATGCTATTTATATGGGGCTGCATGATTCTATCTTCATGGTGATTCAGTAAATCGACGATACTATATATTATACGGACGTGGGGAAGAAATAGCAAACGTTTTCCCCGTAATTTTTCATTTGTCTAAAATCGCTGCTTGCAATTTGCGTTCGCAGCCTGCCAAGTAATATGAAGTTTTTTTGTGAATGTCGGCAGGATTAGTATGAAAAAATATTGACAAATGGTTGTGTTTAAGATAAAATATAAAACTGTCAGCGTCCGATTGTTGGATTCTGGGGGTGTGGCTCAGTTGGGAGAGCGCCTGCTTCGCATGCAGGAGGCCAGGGGTTCGAATCCCCTCATCTCCACCAAATGGGTATTGGACGAACACTTATTTTTTCAGCGGCGGTTTCGCCGTGAAATGTTCGCTCTGATACCAAACAAGAAAGCACCGTCTTAGGACTTTAGTCTTAAGACGGTGCTTTTGTCATATAT
>CASEQE010000052.1 GCA_949289995.1 uncultured Peptococcaceae bacterium | reverse complement strand
AATTTTTGCAGAATATCTCGTAACAAGAAGAAATTGCCCAGAGATTTACTCATCTTTTCTTCATTCACGGTAATAAAACCGTTATGCAACCAATATTTGGCAAAATTACCGCCGGCAGCTTTGCTTTGGGCGATTTCATTTTCATGATGGGGGAAGATCAAATCTGCGCCGCCGCCATGAATATCAAAGTCTCTTCCTAAATATTTGCAGCTCATAGCAGAACATTCGATATGCCAGCCAGGGCGGCCTTTACCCCAAGGGCTATCCCAATAGGGTTCGCCGGGTTTGGCGTTTTTCCATAGGGCAAAATCCAAGGGATCGCGTTTGATTTCTCCAGCCGCCACTCGGGCTCCTGCCCGCATGTCGTCAATGTCTCTGCCGGATAGTTCGCCGTAGCTGGGTAGGGAGCGTACGTCGAAATAAACGTCCCCTTCCGCTACATAAGCATGGCCATTATCGATAATTTCTTGAATTAATTTAATAATGTCATCGATATGTTGGGTAACCCGGGGATGAACGTCGGCGGGAAGAATGTTTAGCGCGGCGGTATCTTCAAAATAAGCGGCAATATATTTTTCCGCTATTTCCAAAGCGGAGCTATGTTCTTCGGCTGCCCGCTTAATAATCTTATCGTCCACATCGGTGAAATTCTGCACATAGGTTACCTGATAGCCACGCCAGATCAAATAACGGCGAATGGCGTCGAAAACCACCAAAGGCCGGGCGTTGCCCAAGTGAATATAGTTATACGTGGTCGGTCCACAACAATACATACCCACCTTTCCCGGTTGGAGGGGGATAAATTCCTCCTTGCGGTTGTGTTTGGTATTGTACAAACGAATGACCATGTTCAAACTCCTTTCCGTTGATTTTGCACCGATAATTATTTATTATAGCATTTTCCATACCAAACGAAAAGGATTTTGTTATGGAAAAAACGGTATATTTTCTCACCGGTCAGGGCATACTGGTCATGAGCATAAAAGCCGGCCAGCCGGTTGGCGGCGTTTCGGCCGGCGCTGGCCAAATACCAAAAGAACAGAGGGGTCGACATGAATTTATATTCTACTCATAAAAATCATTTTTGGCAATGGGCATGGTGGCGGGAAGATAGCCGCCGTATCAAAGCGGCGGTTTCCTGCGCCGTGGTATTGCTGTTGTTAGCCGTTTATGTATCTTGGGAGGGGGATAGCGCCAACCCTCAAGAAGAAACGGAAACGTCTATGCTTAGCATGGAGGAAACGGTTCCGGAGGTTACGGTCATTTCTCGTGATGAAATAGATAGCAATATGCAAAGCGTTGCCGAAAATGGGACGGTTGCCGCCGCCGGCGATGAACCAGATCCGCCGGAAGCCCAGGATGAGATGGAACAAACCGCTACGGTCATGGCCCAACCGCAGTTGTGGTTTTTGCCGGGAGACGGTGAATTTAGCCGGGGATTCGGTTATGATTACGATCCCACCTATGGCGATTTTCGTTTCCATCCCGGTTGCGATATGAAGTTGCCCATCGGCAGTTTGGTGTATGCCGCCGCCGATGGGACGGTGTTATCCGTTACCGATGACGATATTTGGGGCGGCGTGGTAACGGTGGACCATGGCCAAGGCTGGACGACCGTATATAAATGTATAACGCCCCGGGTGGAAGCCGGCGATCCGGTGAGCGGCGGGGAAAGCATCGGTAGCGTGATCGATTCTCCTTTGGCGGAAGCCGCCCAGGTGAGCCATTTGCATTTCGAAGTATATTTAAATGAAGAAGAAATAGACCCGCTGCCTTTATTTAACAATTAACGAAGCGATAGGCACAACCGTCGTTTGGCGGCAAAACAAAGGAAACGGACCGCGTTTCAGGCTATGGCTTGGCGCAGTCCGTTCTTTTATGTTTCGTTATATGCTTCCATTTGCGATAGTTGGCAGCCGGGATAATAAAAATCCAGGATTTGCTGATATGTTTTACCCAAGGCGGCCATGCCCTCGGCCCCGTATTGGCATAAACCTACTCCATGACCATAGCCCAAAGTAAGAAAGGCTATGCGATCACCCAGGATAAGCCAGGTAAAGGCGGCGGAGTTTAATTGCCAGATTTGCCGCAGTTCCGTGCCGTCAAAGGTTTTATCGCCGATTTGTACAAGCGCGCTTCGACCGCCGGGGGTATAGGAGACGGTTTGCATATGTAGCAACTCTTCTTCGGTGGCTTGTACCGCTTGTGCCGCTTGAGCCAAGGTGAATACCCGACTGTCCGTCAGCTTGGGCGATTGGGCGCAATAGGGGCAAGCATGGGCTGTAAGATAGGGAAAAGCATTGCCCCAACAGGCTTCGGCGGCTTCAGTGCTACCGCCGCAACAGGAATAATATGGCGTTTCTGCGACTTGGCCTTGATAAAGTAGGATTTCCCCGGCGGTATCGGCTACGGCTTGGCGGATTTTTTGCCAATTTTCTGTAAAGGATTCGCCCCAGTTGGCGCGCAACGTTTCCAAAGATGCATAAGCCTGGCAATGACTGGAGTCGCAACATACCGCCGCTTGCGCATGGCGATATTCGCCATAAGGCGGCAGATGGGCGGCAATATAGGTGCGGGCGGCTACCGCTTGGGCTTGCAAAGCGGCCGGTTCAAAGGAGGCGGGCATTTCCGCCGCCAATACCTGAATCAAAAAATCCTCCAGCGGCGCCTGCATAACGCCGCCTTGGCTGTTTTCTATGGGAATTAGCGGCCCGCCTAAAGAACCTTCTTCTATGTCCGGTGGACGACTAACCTGCCAAACGGCAAACAGAAGCCAGATTAATAAAGCAAAAATAAAAATTTTTTTCATTTGCCGCAAGCAAATTCCCCCTTGGCGCATATATATGATGTATATGTGGCGGACGCTCCTTTATGACTTTGGCTGCGGCTTGCTATTTGAGATTGAATATGATAAAGTTATAAGGATGAAAGGTTCCCTAAGTATAGCTTATGGCGAACCGGTAGAGCGCGGGAGGCAGACCATTGAAAAAAATTGTAATTGAGGGCGGCGCGCCGATTCGTGGAGAAATCCATGTTAGCGGCGCGAAAAACGCAGTGTTGCCTTTGATAGCTGCAACCTTGCTAACCGATGGCGTTTGCGCTATCGACGAATGTCCCTGGCTTTCGGATGTAGATACGATGTGCCAGATGTTATCTTGTTTGGGCGCAAAAACGGAGTTTTGGGATAACCGTTTGTCTATCGATACCAGCGGTTTAAATTCCGTGGAAGCCCCCGGAGAATTGGTAAGAAAAATGCGGGCCTCTTTTTTGGTAATGGGACCGCTGTTGGCCCGCTTTGGCAAAGTACGGATGGCTTTGCCCGGCGGCTGCGCCATTGGCGATAGACCGATTGATTTGCATTTGAAAGGCTTCGAGGCCATGGGGGCGCGGATTTCTATCGGCCACGGCTATATCGAGGCGGAGGCGCCTAAATTGACCGGCGCTCGTATCTATTTGGATTTCCCCAGCGTAGGCGCTACGGAAAATTTGATGATGGCCGCTTCTTTGGCCGAAGGCTCGACGGTTATTGACAACGCCGCCCAAGAACCGGAAATCGTCGATCTTTCAAATATGCTATCCGCCATGGGCGCCAATATTAAAGGCGCGGGCACCAGTATTATCCGCATTAACGGCGTATCTTCTTTACAACCCGCCATGCATACCGTAATCCCCGATCGGGTAGAGGCTGGCAGCTTTATGGTGTTGGCGGCGGCCACTGGCGGTGAATTAATTATATCCAATGTAATTGCTGAACATCTGAAATCGGTTATTGCCAAATTGCAGGAGGCCGGCGTGGTGGTGGAAATCGGTTACGACGGCGTGCATGTAATCGGTAACGACGATATTCATCCCCTGGATATCAAGACCTTGCCTTATCCGGGGTTTCCCACGGATATGCAGGCCCAGTTTATGCCGTTGTTGGCTAGGGCTAAAGGGGTTAGCGTGGTGACGGAAACGGTTTTTGAAAACCGCTTTATGCATGTGGCGGAATTGCAGAAAATGCAGGCGGATATTAAAATTGACGGGCATAGCGCGGTAATCAATGGTGTTAGCCATTTGCATGGCGCAGAAGTCAGCGCTACCGATTTGCGGGCCGGAGCGGCAATGATTATTGCCGGCTGCGCTGCTTCTGGTATGACCGTCATTGATCATATCGATCATATTCAACGTGGATATGAAAATATTTGCGACAAATTGGCGGCTGTGGGGGCGAGGATTAAAACCATAGAGTGCTAAAACTTAGACGGACTGGGCTTCACATCCAATTGCGCCATTTTGCCGCTTTGGGAACGTATGATGGTAAGCGAAAGAAAAGATAGAAAGAAAAGATAGAAAGAAAAGATATATGCTAGGATTATATAAGGCCGACGGCATTTCGCCGCCGGCCTGGTTTATTTAGGAAGTTGCCGTGGTTGTCTCGGCCTTTAGTCGTTTAAATTCTTTGTATACAAAGGCAACGGATAAGACAAAGGCAAAAAAGTCCGCTACCGGTGCGGCCAGCAATACGCCAAACAGTCCAAAACGCAAAGGCAGCAATAATAGTAAGGGAATGAGGAAAAATACCTGACGGGTTAATGCCAGCAGCAAACCTTTCAGAGCCTTGCCAATCGCTGTAAAGAAGTTGGAGGAAAGCAGTTGTATTCCGTTAACCAGTACCATAAATAAAAAAGTACGCATAAAGAGGATAGAAAACTCATAGTACAATGGGTCTCCATCGCCATACAAAGAAATAATGGGGCCGGGAATAAATTGAAATAGACAGAAGCCAATGGCAGAAACGACCATGTTCCATTTAATGGCCAAAAGAAAGGCTTGGCGTACCCGGTCGTATTGCCCGGCGCCGAAATTAAAGCCAATAATTGGTTGCGCCCCTTGAGAAATACCGACAATGATTGAAAGAAGTATGGCATTGGTTTTCATGACAATACCGCAGGCTGCCAAAGGAATATCTTTGCCGTAAATAGAAAGCGTGCCATAATAGGTTAGAGAATTATTTAGCACAATTTGCACAAAAGTTATGGCTACCTGATTAATACAATTGCTAGTGCCCATATATAATGTACGTAGATTATCCCGCAAATTTAGCTTAAAACAAAATTTGTTTAATTGAATGGTTCGAAAATGCCAAAGATAACGCAGTGCCAGAATAAAAGAGACAAATTGGCCAATGATGGTGGCCAAAGCCGCTCCAAATACGCCCCAATGAAAAGTAAAAATAAAGATTGGATCAAGGATTGTATTGAGAACTGCCCCCACTACCATACACATCATGGAATATTTGGGATTTCCATCGGCACGAATCAAATGACTGATACCATTGGTTAGAATCAAAAAAGGCATGCCCAGAAGAATGATTTTTGCATATTCTTCCGCCAGAGGCAGTACCTCTTCTGTGGAACCAAAGATTCGCAGCATAGGTGTGAGAAAAATTTCTCCCACAATCATATAGATTAGCCCGGCAGCGGTCATTAACAAAATGCCGTTGCCCACCAGATTGGCAGCGCGCTGGGGATCCTCTTTGCCTAAAAAAATGGAAAAACGGGAAGCGCTACCAATACCCAGCAGCAATGCAATGGCTAAACAGATGGTAACCAAAGGAAAGGTGACGTTGGTGGCGGCATTGCCCAAATAGCCTACACCCTGGCCAATAAAGATTTGGTCTACAATATTATAGAGCGAACTGACCAGCATGGCCGTGATACTGGGAATGGCAAAGCCTTTTAATAATTTGGAAATGTTTTCATATGCCAAAGGGTTTTTATTTGTTAATATCATCATATATATCCTCCGCCCGCTCTATATGGAGCTTTTGGGTTATCCGCTTTCCCATTTGCCAAAGGGCATTTTCAACAGCGATTTGTTCCTCGGCGCTAAATTCTTCCAGCAATAGAGTTTCTGTTTCCCGGCAAATTCTTTTTATATCATCAACAATAGATAAAGCCAACTCGGTTGGATAAAGCAGCCAGGTTCGTTTGTCCTGCTGGCAGGGTGTGCGGGTGATATAGCCCCTTTTTTCCAATGCAGCTATCATACGTACGATATTGCTGGGATGTACATAAAAACTATTCAGCAAGGAATCCTGGGAAATCCCTGGTTGCGCACAAATTTTTAATAGATACATGTGTTGACTGCTATTGATACCAAAAGGCGCCATTTGTTCGTCCAGATAGGCTTTGGTAAAACGATCCGTTACCGATAGCCATTTTAATAGTTTCACGGGTTTCGCCTCCTAACGTTTTTAGTATATAATAAAATGCGCGCGCACGCAATTTTTTTAGATTTTTACTATTTTATTTCCCGTTCAGGCAGAGACTGTGTGGCAGGAATAAGCTGGGATTATAAGTTGAAATAGGCATGAGCGTATCAGCTTAAGATTATGATGTGGCGTACAGGCGCGTCAGTCATCGTTCTACTATGTTGTCAAAATCAGCCGGTTTGTTATTTGGTTTCCGGATGAGTTGAAAGCGATTAGAAGGTGGCGCCGACAATAAAATTCTTAGGCAGGCTGGTTGACAAAAAAGGAAAAGCCGATTATACTTAGTTAGTCTAAGTAATTTTTGGAAGGGGAAATTTCCCTATGCTGGATGCGTATGCATCGCTTCTGAACGAAACGATTATTCGGGTTTACGATTCTATTATGCGTTTGGAAGAGCAAATGCTGGCACGTAGCGTGCAGAATCTTACCATCGGCGAGCTGCATATTTTGGAAGCCATCGGAAAAATGAACGGCGACGCCTGTTCTATCAGCGATTTGGCGCAGGCCAGGCAGGTTTCTTTGCCATCGATGACCGTGGCGATTCAAAAATTAGCGAAAAAGGGTTTGGTAGAAAAACAACGCGGGCAGCGAGATGGACGGGTGGTACAGGTATCCCTGACCCGTACCGGACACAAGTATTATACTATGCACGCCTATTTTCATGAGCGTATGGTGCGGTCTTTGTTGCGTAATATACCGGAGCCGGAACGTCCCGCTTTGTTGCAGGCTATGCAGAATATCGATTTGTTTCTAAAGCGGCAATTGGATGAAATGAACGGTTGCGAAGAGGAGCGAAGATGAAAATTTTGTCCACAGGCAGCGCAGTCCCGGAACGGATTGTGGTAAACCAAGAGTTAAGCGAATTTCTGGATACTTCCGATCAGTGGATTCGGGAAAGAACTGGTATTGAACAAAGGCGTATTCATGAAGGCAACCTGGAAATTTTGGCCGCTCGGGCAGCGCAAAACGCTTTGGAGGCGGGAGGAGTATCTGCGGATCAACTAGATTTGATTTTATGTTCCAATGTACATAGCCGTTATTTGACGCCGTCTATGTCCAGCGTGGTACAGGGATTGATCGGCGCGTCCTGTCCTTGTCTAGATATTAATGGCGCTTGCGCCGGCTTCGTCTATGCTTTGGAAATCGCTGCAGCGCATGTGCATAGCGGACGCTATCGTCGGGTGTTGGTGTTATGCGCCGAGGAGCCTACCCGGATGGTGGATTGGCATGATCGTTCCACCTGCGTTTTGTTTGGTGATGCGGCGGCGGCGGCTGTGGTGATTCCTGATGGAGAAATGCCGTTGTTTAAAATGGGCACCGTTTCCAACGGCCAGGCAATTTATGCCTACCATGGACCAGGCAATTGTCCCTATGAAAAAAGCGACCGCCGGGAAACGCCGTTGGTCATGAAAGGACAGGAAGTTTATAAATTTGCAGTGCAGTCCTCTCAGGAGGATATTCAATATTTGTGCCGGCAAGCGGGTATCGGATTGGAGCAGGTGGATTTTTTCCTGTTGCATCAAGCCAATGCCCGGATTGTGGAGGCTGTACGAAGCCATCTGCGGCAACCGCCGGAAAAATTCCCCAGCAATATTCGTCTGTATGGCAATACCTCTTCTGCCGGATTGCCTTTGTTGTTGGACGAAGTTAACCGCCAAGGCAAATTACAGCCTGGCGCCGTGTTGGTTCTCAGCGCATTTGGCGCCGGTTTGACCACCGGGGCCTGCTTAATGAAATGGTAGTGGCATGATTTGCCGCTGAAAAAAAGGAGGATGCAAAATGATTTTTGAAACCGTTGCCAAAATTTTAGGAGAATACAAGGATGTAGATCCTTCCACCATCACTGCGGACGCCACCTTTGCTTCCTTGGAGCTGGATTCCTTGGATACGGTGGAAATCGTCATGAGTCTGGAAGATGCTTTTGGCATTGAAATCGACATGGAACAACCCTTGCAAACCGTCGAGGATTTGGTGAAACTGATCGAGGCGAAAAAAGCATGATCGTTACGGAAATCAACCGGCTGTTCGGTTTGAAATACCCGATTTTTCAAGGGGGCATGGCCTGGATTAGCAACGGCCAATTGGCTGCCGCCGTATCCAATGCCGGGGGTCTGGGTGTGATTTCCTCAATTAATGAAGGCGAGGAAGCGCTGCGGCGGGAAATCACAACCTGCCGCAGTCTTTTGCATAACCCAGATTTTCCCTTTGCCATAAATGTGATGCTGATGAGTCCCCAGGCGCAGGCTGCAGCGGATATTGCTGTGGAGATGCAGGTTCCCGTGGTTATCACCGGCGCCGGTTTGCCTACGCCTTATATGAAAAAATGGTTAGCCGCCGGCATTAAGGTGGTTCCCGTGGTTCCATCCACCGGCATTGCCAAAATGGCCGCTCGTCTGGGAGCCTGCGCCGTAATTGCCGAAGGAGGAGAAAGCGGCGGTCATGTGGGAGATTTGACTACCATGGTCTTAACGCCGCAAGTGGCGGACGCCGTATCCATACCGGTAATTGCTGCCGGAGGTATTGCCGACGGCAGAGGCGTGGCTGCGTCTCTGATGTTGGGGGCGGCGGGCGTACAATGCGGGACTTGTTTTCTTACCGCCAAAGAATGCGGCGTACACGCCAATTATAAACAGAAAATTTTCCAGGCAAAGGATATCGATACCATTGTTACCGGCAAACGTCTGGGACATCCAGTGCGCTCTCTGAAAAACGCTTTTAGCCGGCAATTTGCCGATATGGAATACAATACCAATCTTAGCGATCAGGAGATCGAATCCTTTGGCGCCGGCGCTTTGCGCCGGGCAGCTTTGGAAGGCGATGTGCAAAACGGTAGCGTGATGGCGGGACAATGCGCCGCTATGCTTCATGAAGAGAAAACGGCGCAGCAAATCATTGTCGATATGTTTGCACAGGCCGAACATGTTTTGGCCTGCGCCGGCAAATTTTTGACCGAGGAGGAATCCCATGCTTAAAACCGCTTTTCTTTTCGCCGGCCAAGGCGCCCAATATCCGGGCATGGGTCAAAGCCTATACGAAACTTCCGCCGCGGCACGCCAAGTGTTTCAACAGGCGGAAGCGTTGCGCCCCGGCACCATAGAACAATGTTTTGCTGGCAGCGAGGATATGCTACGGCAAACGGAAAACAATCAACCGTGCTTGTTTACGGTGGATTTGGCTTGTGCCGCCGCTTTGACGGAATCGGGGGTGCAGGCGGATTGCGCCGCCGGTTTTTCTTTAGGAGAAATTGCCGCATTGGCGTTTTGCGGTTTGCTCTCATTTGAACAGGCGTTTTCTCTGGTTTGCCGTCGGGGAGAATGGATGGCCAAAGCCGCCCGGCGCCATCCGGGGCTGATGACAGCCGTATTGCGTTTGGATGAAAAAACCGTAACCGCGTTATGTGGCGAATTTACTCAGGTGTTTCCGGTAAACTGGAAT
This sequence comes from uncultured Peptococcaceae bacterium, assembly GCA_949289995.1. GTDB lineage: Bacteria > Bacillota > Dehalobacteriia > UBA4068 > UBA4068 > JAILCQ01. The sequence goes on along the minus strand of CASEQE010000052.1, from coordinate 9,080 downwards.
TGCCCGGGGCAGGTGGTGGTGGCGGGAGAGGCCGGCCAATTGGCGGATTTTGAAGCAAGGGTAACCGCGTCTAAGGGTAAAACCATTCGTTTGAAGGTTAGCGGCGCTTTTCATAGTCCATTTATGGCGGAAGCAGCCGATGCCTTGGCTGCTTATGTCCAGGATTTGCCTTTTGCTACGCCGCGTATTCCTTTATATGCCAACGTTACCGCTGGTTTGTATGGCGATCCTCAGGTATTGGTGCCGTTGCAAGTAAAAAGTCCGGTGCTATGGCAAAAGACCATGGAAAATATGCTGCAGGCGCAAGTAAACGCCTTTGTAGAATTGGGCCCTGGACGTACGTTAAGCGGTTTTCTTCGCAAGATATCAGGGGATTTTTGTTGTATGAATGTGGAAGATGCAGATTCTTGTCAGAAAACTGCATTGGAATTAAAAGGAGCCGGCCATGACTGAAAAAAATATAGCATTAATCAGCGGCGCTTCCCGAGGAATCGGTAGAGCCATTGCCATAACTTTGGCTGCTGCCGGTATGGATATTGCCGTGCTCTATGCAGGCAATGACGTCGCCGCCGAGGAAACCAGGCTGCTGATAGAACAGCAAGGAGGACTGGCCAAGTGCTATGCCTGCGACGTAGCGAATTCCCAGTCAGTGGCGGAAGCGGTTGCAAAGGTAGAGCGGGATTTGGGGCCGGTTTATGCTTTGATCAATAACGCCGGTATTACGCGAGATAAATTGGCGTTACGGCTGCGGGATGAAGATTTTCAGCGTGTGTTGGATGTTAATTTACAAGGCGCTTTTTATCTGATTCGCCAATGCTATGCCGGATTTCTCCGTCAAAAAAGAGGGCGTATCGTCAATATATCTTCGGTGGCCGGGATAAACGGCAATGCCGGCCAGGCCAATTATGCCGCGGCAAAGGCGGGATTGATCGGTTTAAGCAAATCCATCGCCCGGGAATTGGCGCCTCGAGGCGTCACCTGCAATGTGGTGGCCCCGGGGCTGATTGAAACGGATATGACCAAGGCTTTGCCTGAAGAGGCCCAGTCGTCCCTTTTGGCAAGAATTCCTTTGGCCAGAGCGGGCCGAGTGGAAGATGTGGCGGCTTTGGTAGGCTTTTTATGTTCGTCGGCAGCGTCCTATATTACCGGGGCGGTTATACCTGTGGATGGCGGATTGTCGATGTAAGGAGGTAAACGAATGGAGCGTGTGGCAATTACCGGCATCGGGGTAATTTCCCCGGTGGGTAACGGAAAAGACGCATTTTGGCGCAATTTATGCGCCGGCCAATCGGGAATCGATATTTTGGATCGTTTTGACACCCAGGGGTTTAAGGTAAAAGTAGCGGCCCAAGTACGGGATTTTTCACCGGCAGATTATGGCATCGATGTGCCCAGCGCCCGTAAGATGGATTTATACTGTCAATATGCTATGGCGGCGGCGATTTTGGCCATGGAAGACGGCGCCTTGGCGGGAAGGGTGAAACCGGAACGTTTCGGCGTTTACGTAGGTAGCGGTATTGGCGGTATGCAAACTTTCATAAATGAAACGGAGAAATTGTTAAACCGGGGACCGAGCCGGGTTTCCCCCTTTTTTATTCCGATGATGATCGGCAATATTGCTGCCGGCAATATTGCCATTGCTTTTAATGCGCAAGGGCCTTGCCTGCCCACGGTAACGGCCTGCGCCACTTCCAGCCATGCTATCGGTGAGGCTTATCGGGCGGTGGCTTACGGTTATGCCGACGCCATTTTAGCCGGAGGCGCGGAAGCCACCATTAATCCTTTGGCAGTGGCCGGGTTTACTAGTTGTCAGGCTTTGAGCCTGTCTTCAGATCCGCAAGCGGCTTCTTTGCCCTTTGATGCCCGCCGCGACGGTTTTGTGATGGGGGAAGGGGCGGCGGTATTGATTTTGGAATCCTATGCCCATGCCCAAGCCCGTGGCGCCCATATTTATGCCGAAATGGTTGGTTATGGCAATACCTGTGACGCCTATCATGTAACCGCTCCCCGGCCGGATGGTTCCTGCGCCGCTCGAGCTATTGCAATGGCCGCCAAAGAAGCGGGATGGCGCTCTGATGAGTTGTTGTATATCAATGCGCATGGTACTGGTACGCCGTTAAACGATAAGGCGGAAACCGCTGGCATTAAATTGGCTCTGGGAGAAGATCAGGCGCGGAAAGCCTGGATTAGCTCCAGTAAAAGCATGACCGGCCATATGCTGGGGGCTGCCGGTGCAGCAGAAGCTGCAGTATGCGCATTGGCGGTGCAAGACGGCATAGCGCCGCCTACTATTCATTACCAACAAGCCGACGCGGAATGCGATTTGGATTATGTCCCCAATCAGGCGCGCCGCGGTCGCATTGATTTGGCGCTTTCATTATCGCTGGGTTTTGGCGGTCATAACGCCTGTCTGGCTTTACGTCCTATGGAGGAAAATGCATGAATATACGAACCGTTCGCGAATTGGCGAAAATGATGAAAACATATGAGTTAACCTGCCTGGATTATTGCGAAGGCGAAGATAAACTGCATTTGGAGCGAACCATTTCTGTAGCGGCGGTTTCTCCGGCAATTTCTGCGCCTGTTTCTGCGCCTATTGCGGCACAGCCGGATACGCCTGGCGAAACGTTGCGTCAAATTGCGCCGGAAGCGGTAGACGATCCGGGTATGGATTTTAGCGATGTAGAACCCATCACCGCACCGATGGTAGGCGTATTCTATGCAGGACCAGCCCCAGGCCAGCCGCCTTTTGTGGAAGTGGGTAGCCGGGTTAAACAAGGAGATGTTTTATGTATTTTAGAAGCCATGAAACTGATGAATGAAATCACCGCCGAACGGGACGGACAAATCGTGGATATTTGCGTGGCTGACGGAGATGTGGTGGAATTCGGCCAAACCTTGTTTAAGCTATATTAAGGAGATGCGCATGGACAGAGAACAACTCAAAACGATCCTGCCTCATCGGGAACCGATGTTGCTAGTGGATCAGGCATATTTGGATGAAGCCGGGATGGCTCATGGCAGTTATGCCGTAGGCGGCGACGAATGGTTTGTGCAAGGGCATTTTCCCGGCAATCCTGTAGTGCCGGGAGTCATTCAGCTGGAAATTATGGCTCAATGCTGTGCTTTGTTGCTGTCTTCGGAACAAAGCGCCGGCGGTATCGCCTATTATGCAGGTATACAAAACGTTCGTTTTCGCCGCAAAGTACGTCCCGGCGACGTTTTGCAGGTGCAAGGAGAATTGACCAAAAGCAAGGGGAGTTTTTATTTCGTTCATGCCCAGGCTTGGGTGGACAACGAGCTGTGCTGCCAAGGTGATTTGATTTTCGCAGTGGAAAAGGAGCGGTGAGGGTGTTCGCTAAAATTCTAATCGCCAACCGAGGGGAGATCGCCGTACGTATTATTCGCGCCTGTAAGGAAATGGGCGTAGCCACGGTGGCGGTATTCTCACAAGCCGATCGGGATGCGCTGCATGTATCTTTGGCGGATGAAAGTTTTTGTATTGGTCCCGCCCCTGCCGGCCAAAGCTATTTGAACCAGGACGCCATTCTCAGCGCAGCGTTACTTTCCGGAGCGCAGGCGATACATCCAGGTTATGGTTTGCTGTCGGAAAATGCGGCGTTTTCTCGTCGTTGCGCTGAAGCGGGATTGGTGTTTATCGGCCCGGATGGAGATACCATAGAGCGAATGGGCGACAAAGACAGAGCCCGGCGCACCATGGCGCAAGCGGGGTTGAAAGCCATTCCCGGCAGCGATGTGTTGGAAAACCAGGAGCAAGCCGCTGTTTGGGCGGAAAAAATTGGTTTTCCCCTGTTGGTAAAAGCCCGTAGCGGCGGCGGCGGACGGGGAATCCGTCTGATTCGTGAAAAAAAGGATTTGGCAAATGGGGTCTTGGCCGCTTCTGCCGAGGCGCAGGCGGCTTTTGGCGACGGCGGCGTATATTTGGAAAAATTTCTGTCCCCGGCGAAACATGTGGAATTGCAAATGATAGGCGATAGCCAGGGGCATATTATATGTCTAGGTGAGCGGGAATGTTCTATGCAACGCAAAAATCAAAAGGTGTTGGAAGAATCTCCCTGTCCGTCTGTATCGCCGCAATTGCGGCAACAGATATCCCAGCAAGCCATTGCAGCTTTGAGTAGCGTGGGTTATCAGGGATTGGGAACCATGGAATTTTTGTTATCCGGCGAAGATTTTTATTTCATGGAAATGAATACCCGCCTGCAGGTGGAACATCCTGTCAGCGAAATGGTTACCGGCGTGGATTTGGTTAAATGGCAAATTCGTGTTGCTGCAGGCCAACCCTTGGATTTTGTTCAGAAAGATGTACATTTGCGGGGGCACGCCATTGAATGTCGAATTTGCGCCGAAGACCCCCGGCATAACTTTTTGCCTTCTTGCGGTATGATTCAGTTGCTGCATGTGCCTGGCGGTCCCTGGGTGCGTTTTGATACCGCTTTGTATCAAGGGTATACGGTACCGCCTTACTATGATTCGATGATTGGCAAATTAATCGTTCATGCGCCCACCCGAGAAGAAGCGATACGCAAAATGCAGGCTGCATTATGCGAAATGGTGGTAGAGGGTGTAGAACATAATCGGGAGCTGCTATTGGATTTAATGGCGGAGCCGTCTTTTTTGGACGGCACCTATGATACCGGTACATTAACACGGGCGCTGGATAATAATGGCGGCGCATTTTAACGAGAGGGAAAATCATGCTGAAAAAAAGCTTGTTTATTAAGCCGAATATTGCTTTGGAAGGCCACCGCAGCGATGACGTAGCTCTGCCGCCGCTGCAGCCATGCCCCAAATGTAAGCGCCGTATTTCAACTGAAGAAAAAGAGGAAAATTTGCAGGTATGCCCGATGTGTGGCTATCATTTCCGTATAGACGCCAGGAAACGTATTGCATTGTTGACGGATACCGACAGTTTTGTGGAGCATGATGGGGATTTGACAGCTTGCGACCGGCTACATTTTCCCCAATATGAAGAAAAATTGGCTGCGGCTTGTAAAGCCAGTGGGGAAAAAGAAGCGGTAATCGGTGGAGTTTGCACCATAGAGAAAACGCCCTGCGTTTTGTTTGTGATGGAGGCGGCGTTTATGATGGGCTCCATGAGCCCTACCGTAGGGGAAAAGATTACCCGTTTATTTGAATACGCCAGGGAAAAATTTTTGCCGGTAATTGGCGTAACCGTTTCCGGCGGGGCCAGGGTGCAGGAAGGCATTCTATCCCTTATGCAAATGGCCAAAACCAGCGCCGCCGTGCGCCGGCATAGCGACGCCGGTTTGTTTTATGGTGTATTGCTTACCAATCCTACCACTGGCGGGGTAACCGCTTCCTTTGCAATGGAGGGCGATGTGATCCTTGCCGAGCCGGGGGCTTTGATTGGCTTTGCCGGTCCTAGGGTGATTGAGCAAACGTTGCGTCAAAAATTGCCGCCGGGCTTTCAACAAGCAGAATTTTTATTGGAAAAAGGTTTTGTGGATGCCATTGTTCCCCGAAAGCATCAAAGAGAGGTTTTGGGGAATCTATTGCGTATACATAGTCAAAACAGCTTCGGAAAGGAGAACGAAGCATGAACGCCTATGATCAAGTGTGTTTGGCCAGGGATAAAGACCGGCCCACCGCCGCGGCGTTTATCGACGCCATTTTTGAAGATTTTTTTGAATTACATGGCGACCGCCTGTATGGCGATGATCCGGCAATTGTTGGCGGCCTGGCCCACTTGGCGGGCAGGCCGGTAACGGTGATTGCTACGGAAAAAGGGGTGGGCACCAAGGAAAGAATTGCCCGTAATTTTGGTTCCGCCAATCCGGAAGGATATCGCAAAGCGCTACGTTTGATGAAACAAGCGGAAAAATTTCATCGTCCGGTGATTTGTTTTATTGATACAGCCGGTGCATATTGCGGTATTGGTGCAGAAGAAAGGGGACAGGGTAGCGCCATTGCTACCAATATTATGGAAATGACGGCTTTGCGCACGCCGGTAATCTCTGTTTTTATCGGCGAAGGCGGTTCCGGCGGCGCATTGGCTTTGGCCGTGGCGGATCAGGTCTGGCTGCTGCAAAACGCTGTTTACTCGGTGCTTTCTCCGGAAGGCGCAGCCAGTATCATTTGGAAAGACGCCTCTTTGGTACGGGAGGCCGCGGAGGCGTTGTGCCTGGTTTCTGCCGATTTATACCGTCTGGGAGCGGCAGATCGCATATTTGAAGAACCGCCTTTAGGACAGTCCTTTGCACCATTGTATGAAAATTTGCGTCAGGCATTAAATGAAACCGTCAATCAATTGGTGGCTATGCCTGTGGAAACGCTTTTACAAAATAGATATGAGAAATTCCGCAAATTTGGGAGGATGGAAGAATGATTGTTATTGCCAGCGACAGCACCGCCAGTTTAACCAAGCAGGAAGCGCGGCAATTGGGAGCCATATATATTCCTATGACTTACAGTATAGGCGGCGTGGCCTATACGGAAAGTTTTGCTGGGGCCAATGGCGATTTTGCCGATTTGATTGCCGCTGAAAAAGACTTGCATACCTCACAGCCGGCTATCGGCGCCTATGAACGTACTTTTCGTACGCTGCGGCGGGCTGGTTTTGAAGTGTTGTGTTTGACCATATCCTCCCGTCTTAGCGGCACTTTTGCAAATGCGGTCCGCTGCGCTAAGGATATTCCCGGCGTACGGGTGGTGGATACCCGTACTACCGCTATCGGTCTCGCATTTCTTATATATGAAGCAAGGCGGCTGATCCGCGAAGGGTATGATTTAGAACAAACCGCTCAGGCCATTGAAGATTGCCGTAGCCAGGTCAAAACTTTGTTTTCTGTGGACGATATGACGCCTTTGCGCCGTTCCGGCCGCTTGGGCCCGGTGCGTCAAAGCGTGGGTACGATATTGAATATTCGTCCCTTATTAACCTGCCGTGATGGGGCGGTGGTGGCATGTGGTGCTGCACGGGGACGGGTGGAGCAACTGCGCAGTATTTTGCAAGCCATCCCGGAAACAGCCAATCCGATTGCTGTGCAATATATCCGACAAAAAAGGGAAGCCTTGTCTCTGGCAGAAAAAATTCAGGAAAAATGCGGCACGCAAGCAACAATTCGTCAATTGGGCCCGGTATTGGGTATTCATTTAGGCGTGGATGTGTTGGGCGCTATGTGGTTCGAACCCCGTCCGGGAGAAAAAGAGAGAAACTTACGCTAAAATATGCTTGTGCGTGTTTATTATGCTTAGGAGTTAGAAATCATAGCGAAGCAAAGTCTGCCGCCAGATAGTAAACAAGGATCGGAAGCTTTTCATCACGATGGAACTGAAAAATCGGCATGAACCGGTAAGGTTCACATCTATAACTCAATAAAAAAAGAAAACGCTGTCGTTGAAGTCAACGGCAGCGTTTTTATTTTCGCTACAGCCCGCTTTTTTTGCACACTCCCCAGCTATGCGGCATACTTTGAACTAGAGGCTTGATTGGAGGCTACAGGGATGGCAAAGATTAGTTTATGTATGATCGTAAAGGATGAGGAAGCTGTTTTAGGCCGTTGTTTGGATAGCGTCGCTCAGGCGGTTGACGAGATTATCATTGTGGATACCGGCAGCCGCGATACCACAAAGGAAATTGCCGCCCGATATACGGCGCAAATTTATGATTTTCCCTGGATCGACGATTTTGCAGCGGCACGCAACTTTTCTTTTTCCAAAGCAAATATGGATTTTGTAATGTGGTTGGATGCGGACGATATTTTAACGGAAACGGATCTTGCGGCCCTCATTCATTTAAAAGAAAACGTGTTGGATACGGTAGATGTGGTACGGATGCTGTATTACACAAGTTTTGACGAAGATGGTAAACCGCTTTGTTCCTTTTACCGGGCGCGACTCATTCGCCGTAGCCTTTCTTTTTCCTGGCAAGGACGGGTACATGAAGCAATCGTCCATGCTAAGGGAAAAGTTCTGTATTCAGATATCGCGGTTATCCATCGTTCTATCAAAACGACATATAGCAACAGAAATTTGAAAATTTATGAGAAGCAAGCGGTAGAAGGGCCGCCCATGTCGCCCCGGGATAAATTCTATTATGGGCGGGAATTGTATTACCACCGATACTATGAAAAAGCGGCAAGCATCTTGGAAAACTTTTTGGATGAGGGTGAAGGTTGGGTAGAAAATAATATTGAAGCGTGTAAAATTCTTTCTTATTGCTATGGACAAACGGATGCGCCGCAAAAAGCTATGGATGTATTAATGCGCTCTTTTCGTTATGACGCGCCCAGAGCGGAGATTTGCTGTGAATTAGGCAAATGCTTCATGGATCTTGAAAACTATCCTGTTGCTATTTTTTGGTATGAATTGGCGTTACGCTTGCCCAAAAATGAAATGAAGGGAGGATTTGTTTCCCACGATTGCTATGGATATTTACCCTGTATACAACTGTGTGTCTGCTATAGCCGTATAGGCGATCAGAAAAAGGCGGAAGCTTATAATCATCGGGCAGGGGAATACCGCCCTGCTTCTCCTGCTTATTTATATAATCTTGAATATTTTAAACGGATTTCGTCCTCTGCTCAAACAACATAGAGTTTTCGCTATATGATCCTGTAAAACGGTAGTTAGTAGCTGATTATTTAAATAAACGAAGGAGTGTATGCATATGAATCCAAGCGCTTGCAATAGAGTAAGCAATACTTGCCCCCGCTGTGGTAGACCTATACAGTGCTGCACATGTTGCCATTATATGGTAGGTCCTACCGGTCCTACCGGCGCCACCGGCGCCACCGGTCCCACTGGCGCTACCGGCCCTATGGGTATTCCTGGCCCTACCGGTCCTACGGGAGCTACGGGGGCTACCGGTCCTGCCGGCGGCCCTACCGGCCCCACCGGCGCCACGGGAGCAACCGGGGCCACCGGTCTTATGGGGCCTACCGGCCCCACCGGTCCTACCGGCCCTGCCGGCTCTAATGGTTTCATGGGTCCCACCGGTCCTACCGGTTCTCCCGGATTAAACGGAGCTATGGGTCCCACCGGTCCTACCGGCGCCACCGGTGCCACTGGGGCTGCGGGTAGCAATGGCCAAATGG
>CASEQE010000051.1 GCA_949289995.1 uncultured Peptococcaceae bacterium | reverse complement strand
GAAGCGCCTAATGCCCCGTCCGCTTCGGAGGCGGCAACGGTTAGCGCCGAAACGGCGGTACGTTTGTCAGCGGAAGCACAGGCAAGAGCAGCGGAAGCGCAGTATCGCCAGCAAGCAAGCGCGGCAAACATGGGGCAAGCGGAAACGTCGAATGCCTCGTCCGTTTCGGAGGCGGATTATCTTGCGGAAGATGCTCGTTTGGCCATGCTGGAGGAAGCGCAGCGGCAGGAAAACCAAGCGCGGCGGCAAGCCGCGGCACAGGCGGTTAGTCGGGCTGCCAAAGCGGCAAAATTAGCCGCTTTACTGGATGAACAGAATCGCCGGCAACCTGAGCGACAGAGCGGCTTAACGGATGAAGATCGCGGCCGTATGCTGCAGGCGGAGGCTGCTGCGAGACAAAGATTGGCGCTATGGTTTGCCCAGCGGCGGCATTCTGGGACATGTACGGTTTTCAAAAATGGTGAAGGTGTGCCAGACATTTTCCCTACTGCGGCAACGGGTTCATCGATTGCCGGTACGCCGGAAATCGTAGATATTTTTCCTGCAGAACGCGAATTGGCGTCTGTGTTGCAGGAAATAGCGTCTTTATTACATGGAAATGCCAGCCGAAATGACAGACAGGCCGTTTTATCTAAGGAAAACGGTTATGCGCCGCCTCAGGAAAATATTTGCCGCCGTTGTTTGGCGCTGGCCGCTAAGGGCGAGCAAATTGCCGTTTCGTTACTGCATCGAATTGAAACCGCTATTCAGCGGCAGAAACAAGCCTTGGACGCGGCGGAGGAGGAATGGAGACAGGCCCAAGAGGAATTTGCGCGGACCCGGCAATGGGCGGAATGGAATGAGGAAGAAAATATTCTTCTGGCCATCAGCAAGGATATAGGCTTGGACATACGGCGTACAACAAGCCCTTCCTTGGTTTTACCTAATGTCCAATCGCCGCTTGCAGAGAACGAATTGCTTGTATCTGCCCAAGCAAACGTAGATAAAGAAAAGGAAAAATTGGTTGATTTGCAGAGTAATGCAAAAAAAACGCAATGGTATTTAACGGAAATACAAACGATTGGCAAAAAACAAGCCTATTTATTGCAAACCATGCAACCTGCGCCTCAGCATACAGACCGGCTGACCATGGAGCCATTGCAAAGCCAACGTTCTGTAACATATCAATTGCAAGAGGAAATGAGGGCAGCGGAAGTAGAGTCGGATTATGCTCCCGGTAAGGCGCCGCTTGGAAACAACCCAAGGCCGCCAGAACACACAGATGTTGCAGCCGTTCAAGCACCATTGCGTCATCCTGCCGCGAACCTCTTTGCTCCGCAGGACGTGATCGAGGAAGCGGTGGCTCATCCGGAGCAGCGTTTGACGCCATCGCCGCATCAAGACGCCGGGCAAAGCGGACGTCAGCCCCTGCCGCAGATGGGCGGCGCCGGGAAACAACCTCTCGCCGTCGCTTGGCGTTTACAGGAACCGGCGGCTAAGGCTTTGTTGCACGAACAAGCGGCTTTATTTGATGCAGAACATATGCGGGCAGCGGCGTTAGCGGCGGAGCAAGCGGCCAAAGAAGCCCAGGAAGCGGCGGACAAACTCAGCCGACTGATTGCACGGCAAAAAACTTCGTCGGATACGAAATCTCCTGAGATAGATTAGCACAAAAGTTTGATCAAAAATGGCTGTTTTGCAAAACATATCCTGGTGATGTTGTCATGCTAAACGCGATATTTTTCTATGGTAATATTCGATGAAACGTTCTATTCATACCATTTTACCTTTTTTTATTCCGATGGAAGGTTGTCCCCATCGATGTATTTATTGCGATCAATCATCTATTAGCGGCTATGACCATAGTCCTGCTTTGGGGCAAATTGGCCGCGCCGCTATGGAACATTGGGGCGGCGACGATTCAGAAATCGCTTTCTATGGCGGGAGCTTTTCTTGCTTGCCTCAGGAGCGGCAGGCCGACTATTTGGATGCCGTCGCTCCAGCTTTGGCGGCCGGACGCTGGCAAGGAGTGCGTATTTCCACCCGACCGGACGGCATTGACGAGGCCGAGCTGAATTTTTTAGCCGCCAAAGGCGTAACCACTATAGAATTGGGCATTCAAAGCTTTGATGCCAGCGTATTGCGTCTGGCGGATCGCGGCTATGAGCCGGAACAAGCTGTAGCCGCCTGCAGGTTGATCCGTGAACACGGTTTTGCGCTTGGAATACAGCTGATGACCGGTTTGCCGGGAGATAACCGCAGCAAGTGTTTATCGACGGCGGCAATGACGCGGGATTTAGCCCCAGATTGCATTCGCATCTATCCTACGGTGGTATTGGCGGGAACGCCGTTGGCAGAGGCGTGGCGTCGCGGCCTCTATCAGCCGCAAACCCTGGATGAGGCGGCGGAATTGGCAGGGGACATGCTGGCTTTGTTTCAAGCGGCGGATTTAAGAGTGATCCGTATCGGTCTGAATCCCAGCCGAGAAACGGAAAAGGCGCTTTTGGCGGGACCATACCATCCTGCTTTTGGCCAGATTGTGAAAAGTAAGCTAAAATTCGCTCAGGCTCAAGCTTTGTTACAGTCAGCAGCTTATACCATGCCGGCACTTTTGCAATACCCACGGGAGGATTTGCCGTTGTTAGCCGGACAAAAAAAACAGGGTTTGCTGGCATTGCAACAAGCGTACCCTGGCCTAAGTTTTGCTGAAACGAAAGCGGATCGAGGAACTTTGGTTTTGCGTTGGGCGGGTGGTGCGGTTGTTTCCGTTTACCGGCGTTTTTTAGAAACTTATACGGCCGATTTGATGATTGGCCGTCGCCGGGGGGCGGATATGTAACATGGGCATGAGCCGATCACGAATGCGGAGGCTTGGATGTATTTAAAACGGATGGAATTATTGGGCTTCAAATCGTTTCCAACAAAAACCAAGATTATGTTTGAGCCGGGGATATCCTGTATCGTTGGACCGAATGGTAGCGGAAAAAGCAATGTGGCGGATGCTTTGCGTTGGGTTTTGGGGGAGCAAAGTACGAAAATGTTGCGCGGTGGTAAACTGGAAGACGTTATTTTTTCCGGTAGCAAAAATCGCCGGCCTTTGGGTATGGCTGAAGTACGGCTAATTTTAGATAATAGCGACCATACTTTACCAATTGATTTTGCGGAAGTGGAAGTGACACGCCGCAATTTCCGCGGCGGAGTTAGCGAATACGCGATTAACAATCGCAGTTGCCGCTTGAAAGATATTTTAGATTTGTTTGTAGATACCGGTATAGGCGCCGACGGTTTATCGTTAATCAATCAAGGACGGATCAACGAACTCATTACGGTACGCCCAGAGGAGCGGCGGGCATTGGTTGAAGAGGCGGCTGGCATTGTTAAATACCGCAATCGGAAAAAAGAGGCGGCTCGCAAATTAACGGAAACAGAAAGGCATTTGGAGCGAATCGGCGATATTATTGGTGAGTTATCTAGCCGTTTGGATCCATTGCGTTTACAATCGGCCAAGGCTGAGGAATATTTGCGTTTGAAAAAAGAAGCGGATGACACGGAAATCGCTTTATCCGTTAAAATCCTTGGCGCTTATAAAGTGCAGATGGATCAATTTATGACGGAAATAAGCGAAACGGATGACCGCTTGGCAACATGCGCCGCCGAACAAGCGCGTCGGGCGGCGGATGTGGAGGCATTGCGTCTGGATTTGGCGGGTTTAGATGATTTAGTGCAAGAAACCTCCCAAAAGTATTATGATTTACAAACCCGTCGAGAGCAGTGCGCTGGGGAACTGAATGTGACGCGCAGCCGTAGGGAAAACGCTGTTGTCCAACATAGCCGTTTAAACGATGAATTGAACCGTTTGCAGAATGAAGCCGATGCTTTGCGCCTTCAGGGGCTGGAGCTGGCGGCTGATTTGGCGGCGGCACAGGAGCAAGCGGCGGGTTTGGAAGAAGCGATTCTTAGCGGCGCCGGCGGTGAAAAAGAAAACCGTCAGGCGGCGGAGGCGTTAGCGGAAAAGTTGGAAGAAACAAAGGCAAGGGCTTATGCTTTAGCAAGTTTGCTTAGCGGTTTGCGTAACGATCGTAATTTTCAGGAACAATTGAAAAGTAAGGCGCAAGCCCGTTTGGATAAATTGGAACGGCAGAACCAGGACTATTCTAACGCAGCAGCACAAAAACAATCCCGTATTGAGCAAATTGAAACCGAAATACAAAGAATTGACCAAAAAAGCCAGGAAATAAACCAAAAATTGGTCGAAAAACAAAATAAACTTCGGCAAAACGCCGCTGCCCACCGTCAATTGGCGGAGCAGGAGGCTGAGTATAAATACCAGGCGGCTAGTTTAAACGCCAAGACGGCCATGCTACGGGAAATGGCCCAATCTTATGAAGGCTTTTATCCTGGCGTACGGGAATTACTGCGCGCCAATCGCCGGGGACAGGCACCGCAAGGTATTATTGATGCGGCCGCCAACATTTTGGATGTGCCTACCGCATATCAAGTCGCCGTGGAAACATATTTAGCGGGTTCTTTGCAAAATATCGTATGTCGCACGGCGCAAGCGGCGAAAGCAGGTATTACATGGTTAAAGCAAAATCGGGCTGGGCGGGCCACCTTTTTGCCTTTGGATCATTTACAGATCCGGCGTTCCGTGGACTACCAAGCGGCGCTGACTATTCCCGGCGTATTAGGTTGTGCAGCCGACTTGGTAGAATGTGCGCCGGAATATGCGCCGGTCAAAGATTATTTGTTAAACCGTATGCTCATCGTAGAAAATATGGACGCCGCTTTGCAGGCGGCGGCCGCTTTACGTTATCGTGCGGCTATGGTGACGCTGGATGGAGATATGGTGAGTCCCGGCGGCAGCATGTCCGGCGGTTCGCGTAAACAAAAAAGCGGCGAGATGTTGGGGCAAAAGAATAAACTGGCGGAAGCGGAGCGGCAAGCTGCACAAGCGGAAACTGCTTTGGCGGATATGCGAGAACAATTGGCGCAAGCGCAAGAAAATATGGATATAATTTCTTGTGCCATTGATACATTGAACGAGGATATGCGCCAAACGGAACAGAACCGGCAACGCCTACAAAGCGAAATGCAACGTTTATCCGATGAAATACTGGCAGAACGGCGTTTGTATGCAAGCGTAGACGAGGAACGCCAGCAAATGTTGGATGAAATTGCCGAAGCAGAGGAAGCCATTGCAGAAACGTTTCAAACTTATGCCCTGAAAGAACAGGAAGAACAAGTATTAGCCAAAGAGATTGCCGCTTTGGAGGAAGCCTATAAGGTAAAAACAATTACTTTAGATCAAAATCGTGCCGGAATAGTACAAAAAAAAGAAGATTTGGCAGCGATAAAACAAAAATTGCAAACTTTAGCAGAATCATTGAAAAAAAATCAACAGGAACAGGAAGATATATCCTGGGAACAAGAGGAAAAAGCGGCAGATTTAGCGGATGTAGAAAAACAACTAAAGGAGTATGAAACCGCGATCGTTACGGAAGAACAAAATATCAGCGTATTATCTCGTGAGTTGCAGTTGGCAAAAAACTTTATGGAAGAAAAACAACACGGTTTGGCGGCGCAAACCGGCGAACTGAATCGATTGGAGCAGGAAGAAAAACATTGGCAGAAACAAATCGAACAAAACCGGCAGCAACTGCATCAACTGGAGCTAAAAAAAGCCCGCTTGGAAGCAGATTGGCGTAATGAGGAAGAAAAGCTTAAGGAGAAATTCCAGCTTAGCTTTGCGCAGGCCGCTACTCGCCCTTGTGTGGACGATTCTCGCGAAACGTTAAACCGGCGATTAACCGCATTGCGTCAGAATATAGCCGCTATAGGCAACGTTAACTTAGATGCCATTGAAGAATGTCGTGAAGTGGAAGAACGGTATGATTTTCTTAGCGGCCAACGGGATGATTTGGTACAGGCCGATCAGCAATTGAAAAAGGTGATTCAGGAAATGGACGCAATTATGAGTAGCCGTTTCCGCAAGGCCTTTGCCCAATTAAGCGAAGAATTCAACAATAGTTTCCGTCGTTTGTTTGGAGGCGGCGAGGCTTCCCTGGTATTGTGCGAACCGGAGCGGATTTTAGAAACCGGCGTGGAAATATTAGTGCATCCTCCAGGGAAAAAAATTGCCAATTATAATTTGCTTTCCGGCGGTGAGAAATCCATGATCGGTATTGCGCTGCTATTTGCTATGTTGGCGGTGCGCCCTACGCCTTTTTGTATGATGGACGAAGTGGATGCAGCTTTGGACGAAGCCAATATTCAGAGATTCACCGCCTATTTGCAGGAACAAGCGGGAAAAAGCCAGTTTGTGATGATTACGCATCGGCAAAGCACCATGGAGGCGGCATCTGCTCTGTGGGGCGTTACGATGGAAGAAGAAGGCGTTTCCAAAATCGTTAGCGTTAAATTAAATCAAAACGATTGACAGGAGGAGCATTATGTCTTTTTTTAGCAAGTTAACCGCTGGTTTATCCAAGACAAGAAATGGATTTAAAAATTCTTTGGCAGCGATTTTTCACGGAAAAGTGGATGAGGAATTCTATGAGGAATTGGAAGAAGCTTTGATTCTGGCGGATATCGGCGTGGAAACTTCTTTGTCGCTGTGCGAAAAGCTTCGCCAACGAGCAAAAACGGATAAAATAAAGGAACGGGAACAATTGTGGCAAGCGCTTCAGGAGGAAATCGCGCAGGTATTGGCCGCCAAAGGGGAAGGCGGCATCGTTTTGGATGAGGAGAAACTTAATATTTTGGTTTTGATCGGCGTTAATGGCGCGGGCAAAACCACCACTGCCGGTAAGTTGGCGGCAGCTTTTACGCAGCAAGGTCGCAAAGTGATTTTGGCGGCAGCGGATACGTTTCGCGCCGCCGCCGCCGAGCAGTTGGCGGCTTGGGCGCAGCGCAGCGCCGCTGATTTGGTGCGCCAAGGAGAAGGCGCCGATCCTGGCGCCGTCGTTTTTGACGCTATAGCGGCGGCTAAATCAAGAAAAGCTCAGGTTTTGTTGATCGATACGGCAGGCCGGTTACAAAATAAAAGCAATTTAATGGCGGAATTGGCTAAAATTGGTCGTGTAATTCAACGAGAAGCTCCGGATGCCGTTTGCCAAAATATTTTGGTTTTGGATGGCAATACGGGGAGTAATATGATTTCTCAGGCACGTCAATTTGGCGAGGCCTTGCCCCTAACCGGTTTGATTCTTACCAAATTAGATGGTACGGCCAAAGGCGGCGCCGTGATTGGCGTTGTAGATAATAGCGGCGTGCCTGTGCAAATGATTGGCGTGGGAGAAGGTATCGAAGATTTGCGGCCGTTTATCCCCGCCGATTTCGCCGCTGCGCTGTTTGCCGAGGAATAGCCTCCCTATTGCCATGTGAGAAAATAAGTATAAAGGAAGCGGGGAGTTGACAAGTGGATAATTTAGAGCAGGCATTAATCGCTATCGCTTTGGTGATTTTTAGTACGCTGTTTTTTGAAAAACGTAAAAGCAAATATCGGGATGACGAAGATGAACAGCAGCAAAACGGCAAGAAAGACGCCAAAAAAAAATGAATGAAGAAACATCTTGTAAATAAAAATTTTTCTTGACAAAGGCGGGAAAAGTTCTTTATAATTAACTGTCAAGTAAAATACCTTTACAGATGTTGTAGAGCGGAGGGAGCCCTTTGGCGAAAAGAACCGATGGAAAATTAGAAAAAATAGCTGCCACTGCTCAATTGTACGATTGTTATGCCGGACTGCTTACGGAGAAGCAGGCGACGGCGCTACGCTTATTTTACGAGGAGGACTTATCCTTAAGCGAAATTGCCGAAGAAAGCGGCGGCAGCCGGCAATCGGTTCACGAATCGATACAAAGAGGCGAGGAGCTCCTGCTAGAATATGAGCGGGTTCTAGGTCTTGCTGCCCGCCGGCAACGGCAAACGGTTTTATTGGCGCAAATTCGCACGCTTGTCCAGGAACGATTCGATGAAAAAAAAGTGCGGCTGCTGATTCCGCTGCTGGATTCTTTGGAGGAAGAAATTTAGCTTCTGGGAAGGCTGGGAACGGAGAACGACAATGGCTAATTTAAGCGAACGTTTACAGGATATTTTTAGCAAACTGAAAAATAAAGGCAAATTAAGCGAGGCGGACGTTACTGCGGCTTTGCGAGAAATCCGTGTGGCTTTGTTGGAAGCAGACGTGAACTATAAGGTTGCCAAAGATTTTTGCGCCAAAATTAAGGATCGAGCAGTTGGTTCAGAAGTTTTGCAAAGCCTGACGCCTGGGCAACAAGTCGTAAAAATCGTCAACGAACAGTTGATTCAATTGATGGGTGGCGGTCAGGCTAAGTTGAACGTTTCTCCTAAGCCGCCGACGACGATTTTAATGGTTGGCTTGCAAGGCAGTGGTAAAACCACCACCAGCGGTAAATTAGCGGGCTATTTAAAAAATCAGGGCAAAAGGCCTTTGTTGGTTGCGGCAGATGTATACCGGCCTGCCGCCATTGATCAATTGGTGGTGTTAGGTGAAAAAATTGGTGTGCCCGTGTTTACTTTAGGCGCCGGCGAACATCCGGTGGAAATAGCTAAGCAGGCTGTATCCCACGGCAGTCGTCATGGAAACGATTATATCATTATTGATACTGCAGGACGCCTGCAAATTAATGATGAATTGATGCAAGAATTGGCTGACATCCGGCAGGCTGTTAATCCGGCGGAAATTCTTTTGGTGATTGATGCTATGCTGGGTCAGGAGGCTGTGAATGTTGCCAAAACTTTCCATGAACGCCTGACAGTTACCGGTACGGTACTGACGAAATTAGATGGTGACACTAGAGGCGGCGCTGCTTTATCGGTGAAAGAAGTTACCGGCGTGCCGATTAAATTTACCGGCATCGGTGAAGGCCTTACTGCATTGGAACCTTTTTATCCGGAGCGTATGGCTTCGCGTATTTTGGGTATGGGGGATGTTCTTTCCCTGATTGAAAAGGTGGAAACCAATTTAGACGCGCAAAAAATGGCAGATATGGAGAAAAAGCTCCGAGAAAGCCGTTTTACACTGGAAGATTTTTTGGAACAAATGCAGGAACTTCGCAAGATGGGCGATATGAAAGAAATGTTGTCCATGATACCTGGTATGGGAAAACAATTAAAAAATGTGCAGCTTGATGAAAAACAGCTTGTGGCGGTGGAAGCTATTATCCACTCTATGACTCCGGGAGAAAGAAATAATCCTTCCATCATCAATGCTTCACGCAAAAAAAGAATTGCTGCTGGGAGCGGACGGCAAGTACAGGATGTCAATCGTTTGTTGAATCAGTTTGATCAAATGCAAAAATTGATGAAACGTTTTGCCGCACAACAGCCCAGCGGAAAGAAAAAAAGTAAAAAAGGTTTTATGGGAGGTGGATTTCCGTTTCCCATGTAGTGTAATTCTTAACAAGCTTATTTTAATGTTATGAAACATTTAAAATAAAATACAACAAATTCTTGATATTATTTAAGGAGGAACAACATGACTACGAAAATCAGATTGAAAAGAATGGGTGGAAAAAAAGCGCCTTTTTATCGTTTGGTGGTTGCCGATTCCCGTTATCCCAGAGACGGCCGTTTTATTGAAGAAATCGGCTATTATGATCCCACCAAAGAACCTACCGTATTGCATGTAAACGAAGAAAAAGCCAAAAAATGGTTGGCTAGCGGCGCGGAATGTTCCGACACCGTAAATTCCCTGTTGAAAAAAGCCGGCGTTAAGTAATACGCCGGCCTGGCGTCTACCGGAGGTGAAAGTATGAAAGAATTGGTAGAGCATATTGCCCGCTCCCTGGTAAATGACCCGGCGGCGGCAACGGTTACTGAAACGGAGAACGAAGACGGTGTTTCTTTATTACTGAAAGTGGCTCCTGAAGATATGGGAAAAGTTATTGGTAAGCAGGGGCGTATTGCCAAAGCAATTCGCATCGTGTTGAAAGCCGCCGGCGCCCGGGAAGGCCGCAAAGTAAATTTGGAGATAGAATGAAAGAACAAAATGCCACTATACTGGTGGGGGTAATTATCGCGCCCCATGGAATAAACGGATTGGTAAGCGTGGAATGTTTAAGCGATAATCCCAATCGTTTTGCTCCAGGGGCGCACTTATATACCGATCAGGGGCAAATGTTAACTGTGGAACGGCAGCAAAGCCATAAGGGAAGGCTGCTTATTGCTTTCTACCAGGTTAAGGATCGCAATCAGGCGGAAAAATTGCGCGGATGCCAGTTGTTGATTCAACCGGATCAAGTGGAGGATTTGCCGCCGGATGTATACTATCATTTTCAAATTATCGGTTTGCAAGTATGTCAACAGGGATATCTTTGGGGAAAAATTAGCGATATTATTGCCAATACCGCCAATGATATCTATGTGGTAAAACGACCGGAAGGCGGGCAATTGTTGTTGCCGGCCTTGAAAAGCGTGGTAAAATCAATTGACCTGGAAAAAGGCGTTATGGAAGTAGAAGTTCCGGAAGGTTTGGCCTAATCATGCTCTATATTGATATTTTGACGTTGTTTCCGGAAATGTTTGCACCTTTGCAAACCAGTATTTTGCAGCGGGCGCAGAATAAAGGAATCGTTGATATTCGTTTAACTAATATTCGGGATTATGCTTTGGATAAACATCATCTTACCGATGACCGCTTGTATGGCGGCGGCGCTGGTATGGTGATGAAGCCGGAACCGTTGTTGGCAGCGGCGGCGGCGGTACGGCGGGTGGAAAAACCGCGTATTTTGGTGACGTCTCCTGCTGGACGGGTATATGATCAAAGTTTTGCTGAGGAATTGTCCAAGGAAAGTCAATTAATCGTGATTTGCGGGCATTATGAGGGGATCGACCAGCGAGTGATAGACGCTTTGGATTGCCAATTGGTTTCCTTGGGCGATTTTGTGCTGACTGGTGGCGAAACCGCGGCTATTGCTATTGCCGATAGCGTAAGTCGCCTTTTGCCTGGCGCTCTAGGCGATGACCGCTCAGCAGCGGAGGAAAGCTTTAGCGACGGATTATTAGAATATCCCCAATATACCCGCCCCGCAGAATACCTGGGCATGTGCGTACCTCAAGTGCTGCAAAGCGGAGATCATGCCCGTATTGCTTTATGGCGAAGGCGGCAGTCTTTGGAGCTGACTTGGCGCAATCGGCCGGACTTGTTAAAAAAGGCAGCGCTAACTCCAGAGGATGCGGCCTATTTGCACGATTTGCGGCAACGAGAAGAACAGCCGTTTCGTTTATACGCGGCTTTGTTGCATTATCCGGTATATAATAAAAAGAAGCAGATTATTAATACCAGTTTAACCAATTTAGATTTGCACGATATTGCGAGAGCGGCTTGCACTTATGGACTATCTGGCTATTATGTGATTCAGCCTATGGAACGACAGCGCCGTTTAATTGGCGATTTGTTGCAATATTGGCAAACCGGATTTGGCTCCCGATATAATCCGGATCGGGGACAGGCCCTGGCGTCGGTCAAATTGTTTGCCGATTTGGCGGCGGTTATGGCGGATATTGAGGCGGCGGATGGCGTTCCGCCGGCTTTGATCGCAACTTCGGCGAAAGCTTGGCCCGATAATATTGGCTACGAAGAAATGCGCAAGTTGATGCAGCAAAAGGGCGGTAGTTATGTTTTGCTTTTGGGCACCGGTTTTGGCCTAACCGATTCTCTGATGGAAAGGGCCGACTATCGATTGCGCCCTTTGTATGGCGCCGGCGTTTACAATCATCTTTCCGTGCGTAGCGCCGCATCGATTATGTTCGACCGGTTAATGGGTCGGGATTTATAAGCCTTTTATTATGGGGAAGCTTTTTCCAGACGCAGCCTGAAGCGGCGGCTGGATTGGTGAAATTGGGGGGTAGAGAATTGCTTGCAAGAACACAAAGGGAAAAAATTAAATTATACGGTTTTAATAATTTAACCAAAACCTTAAGTTTTAACATGTATGATATTTGTTACACAAAAACTGTGGAAGACCGGCAAGCCTATTTGGAATATATTGACGAACAATATAATGCGCAACGGTTAACGGGGATTTTGCGTGAAGTTACGCGTATTATCGGCGCCCATGTGTTAAATATTTCGGTTCAAGATTACGAACCGCAAGGCGCTTCTGTGACCATTTTGATTTGCGAAGGAGACGGGCCCGTACCGATGCATTCTTCACCAGTGCGTAATGGTTCAACGGATCAAATGATATTGGCACATTTGGATAAAAGCCATTTAACCGTTCATACGTATCCGGAATATCATCCCGATGGCGGCGTTTGTACGTTTCGAGCGGATATAGACGTTTCTACCTGCGGCGAAATTTCCCCTTTAAATGCGTTGAACTATTTGGTCAACAAATTTAACGCCGATATCTTCACCATGGATTATCGGGTGCGTGGCTTTACCCGGGATATTCGTGGAAAGAAACTATTTATCGATCACGACCTGGTGTCCATACAGGATTATATAGATGACGATATTATCGACCGATATCAAATGATAGACGTCAACGTCTATCAAGAGCATATTTTTCATACAAAATGCAAATTGAAAGAGGCCGATTTGGACGAATACCTATTCCACTTTAGTAAATCTGATATTAGCGAAGAAGAAGTGAAATTGATTACTGCAAAATTGAATAAAGAACGGGACGAAATTTTTTATGGACGCAATATGGGCTTCCAAGAGATATAAGGAGAAAGAATATGAATGTAATTGACGAGCATGCGCAATACGGCGCTTCATCCATCCCCGCCGGCGATTTATGGTTTGGGGAATATTATGCCCCTGATGTGCGTTTTGCTTTGCAATGCCAGCCTGTGGCGCAAGAACGCTCCCCGTATCAGCAGATCGACTTCTATCGCAATCCTACCTTTGGTATCTTTTTTACGCTTAACGGTTATGTGCAAGTAACCTCAAAAGACGAGTTTATTTACCATGATATGATCGTCCATCCCGCTATGGCGGTAAACCCTGATATCCGTCGGGTATTGATTATTGGCGGCGGCGACGGAGGTACGGCTCGAGAAGTATCCCGTTATCCAGGTATCGAAAAAATCGATATGGTAGAAATAGACGAGGCGGTGATTCGCTTGTGCCGTCGCTTTTTACCACAAACGGCAGCGGTTTTTGATCGAGAACCGCGATTAACGTTGACCATTGGCGATGGCGTGGATTTTGTAGCTAAAGCAGCGGACGGCGCTTACGACTTGTTGCTGGTAGATAGCACCGATCCGGTAGGTCCAGGCGAGGGTCTATTTACCGCTGCTTTTTATCAGGATTGTTATCGTATTTTAAGCCCGAAAGGTATTATGATCAATCAGCAGGAAGGGGCTTTTTATCCGCAGGACATATGGGAAATGCAAAGAGCGCATAAAAAAGTAAGCGCAATTTTTCCCGTATCGAAATTATATGGTTTTAATATGCCAACTTATGCTTCCGGCTATTGGTATTTTGGTTTTGCCTCCAAAGGTTTGGATCCTTTGCAGGATCATCATGCGGATCAATGGCGCCGCTTGGGGTTGAAAACCAAATACTACAATGCGGATATTCACCGAGCTAGCTTTGCTTTGCCAAATTATGTGCTGGACGTTTTGGGCCAGGCATAAACGTACATACGAAAGCCGCCTAACCAAGTCCGCAAGAATATGGCGCGGAAACCGGGGACGGGCGGTTTATTTTTTAGAAATAGAGGTATGATTATGTGGCGGTTAATTCAATTGGAAAACGGCGTTACCCTGCTGGTGCAGCCGATGCCCCATATGCGTTCCGTATCCGTAGGCGTTTGGGCTGCGGCCGGATCCGCAGGGGAACCGGTGGAACTGGCCGGCGTATCCCATTTTTTGGAGCATATGTTATTTAAAGGTACCGCGACCCGTACCGCTTTAGAAATTGCTTCTTCTATGGAACGGGTGGGAGGCGTGTTAAACGCCTTCACCGCCAGAGAATACACTTGTTATTATGCTAAGTCCTTGGACGAGCATTTTTCCCAGGCCGTGGAATTGTTGGCGGATATGTACCACAATTCACTATTGGCAGCCCAGGAATTTGATCGGGAAAAGAACGTAATTATCGAAGAAATCAATATGTATGAAGATAGTCCCGACGATACGGTGGTGGACTTGTTATCCTCCGCCATGTGGCCTCAACATCCATACGGTAGGCCGATTGCCGGCACGGTGCAAAGCGTTCAGGCGCTTACCTGTGAACAATTGACTGCATATTATCGCCATCGCTATGTTCCCACCGCCACGGTGGTAGCCGTAGCCGGTAATATTGAAACGCCGCAGGCGGAAGAGACGATTCGCCGATATTTTGCTGCTGCCGCGCAAGAAAAAGGCGATTCTCCCATGTGTCCGCCTACCCGTCTGGCCGATGCCTGCGCCGTTTATACGCATAAAGATATTGAGCAAACTCATGTATGTCTCGGCTTGCCGGGCGTGTCTTTGGACGATGGGGATTATTATCCGCTGCGTGTACTTGTCAACGCCTTGGGTGGCGGCGCCAGTTCCCGTTTATTCCAGGAAGTACGAGAAAAACGGGGGCTTTCCTATTCTGCGTATGCTTTCGCGGATAGTTATAAATATGGCGGTAATATCATTGCTTATGCCTCCACTCGTCCCGCCAACGTGCGGCAATTAATTGAAGTTATGGCGGAACAAATCGCCATAGTTGCACAAAATGGTCTCAACGAAGAAGAAACCAATCGCAGCATTACCCAGATCAAAGGAAATTTGTTCCTAAGTATGGAAAGCACCAGCAATGTGATGAATCGTTTGGCGCGGACACAATTGAATTTAGGGCGCGTGGTAACCGCAGAGGAAACGGCAGAGAAGTTAATGGCGGTAACTTCTCAGGATATTCAGAGGGTATGCCGCAGATTGTTGCGGCCTGGTAATATGTTTTTGGCCATTGTTGGCCCAGAAAATTGTTCTATGGATGTGAAAACGTTGTTCTAAAGGAGTTTTGCGGATGAAAGTTGTGGTAAAATATCAGATTTTGTCTCATGGACAAGGCTTGCCTTTGCCAAAATATCAGTCGCAACAGGCAGCAGGATTCGATTTACCGGCCGCCGTATCCCAGACGTTGACTTTGGCTCCGGGAGAAAGGGCTTTGATTCCTACCGGCCTGTCATTGGAAATCCCGCCTGGTTATGAGGGACAGGTTCGTCCCCGCAGCGGTTTGGCCTTGCGCCATGGAATAACGGTTTTGAACAGCCCCGGAACAATAGATGCAGATTATCGTGGGGAAATTCAAGTTATTTTGATTAATTTAGGCCATGAAGCCGTAGATATTAGCCGCGGTATGCGAATCGCCCAATTGGTTGTCGCTCCAATCATGCAAGGGGATTTGATAGAAGCTGTTTTAAGCGCTAGCGAAAGAGGCACCGGCGGTTTTGGCCATAGCGGCGTATAAAATGTTTATGGCAGTGCTTGCCGCTTGTTTGCCGAAACGGAGAACAGGATTAGGCTTCTTTGACGAGCCGGCGTTTAAGATTGCCGGCTCGATTGCTTCGTATGGGCGCAGACAGATATGTACCAGGCCGGGATATGCCGGCCCATGTGGAGCGCTATAGCTAGAGGGTAAGCCCAATGCTTACCGCCATAGCTTCGCTTATTTTATGCATAGCGTTTTTGTCCAAAACCGCAACCCGCTGTTTCAAACGGCTTTTGTCGATGGTGCGGATTTGTTCCGCCAATAATACCGAATCCCGGGATAAGCCGCTTTCCCGGCGGCTTAATTCTACATGAGTAGGTAATTTGGCTTTGTCGGTTTTTGATGTAATCGGCATAACGATGGTGGTAGGGCTATAGGCGTTGCCTATATCGTTTTGGACGATTAGTACCGGTCTGGTACCGCCTTGTTCGGAACCCAGTACAGGGTTTAGTTCCGCAAAATAAATTTCTCCTCGCATTACCATAGGATCACTTCCCATTGTGGCCAAATATGGCGAAAGGCGTTATGCCGTAACCTTGCGCCGCATGGGCCAAGCTGTTAATCATATTCTAATTATTGACAGAGGAAATGAATTTTATACTGCCTATTGATTGATTTTTAATGGTGACAGTGATAAAATTTAAAGTATAGATGGAGGCAAACCATCGATAAATTTGCCAAATACAATAAGGAGGAATATCATGAAATATCAGCTCATCATTAAGAACGCCCATTTCTTTGCCAACGGCGACTTCTTCTATGGCGATATTTTGGCTGCCGGCGGTAAAATCGTCGGTATCGTTGCGGCTGGTACTGCAGATTATGATCAGGCCGAGCGCGTAATCGATGCCACCGGTTTGGAAGTTCTGCCCGGTGTCGTCGATTCCCACGTGCATTTTCGTGATCCCAGCCGTCCGGATCGGGAAGATTTCTATACCGGATCTTCCGCCGCCGCCGCCGGTTGTGTTACCACTTTCTGCGAAATGCCTTTGGCTATTCCGCCCCCCTGTAATGTAGAGAATTTGCGCAATCGGATTCGTCTGGCGGAAGAACGCTCTATCGTCGATTTTGCGATGTTTGGCGCCGCCGGTTATGACAATCGTCATTTGCTGCAGGATATTTTGGACGAAGGAGCTATTGCGTTTAAAACCTTCCTTCATCCTGCGCCTGCCGGTAGAGAAAAAGAATTCGACGGCCTTACCGTTAACGATGACGGTCAGCTCTATATCATGATGCAAGCTGCCGCTTCTACGGATGGCAGATACTTTTTCCATTGCGAAAATGCTAAACTGATATCTGCTATTGAAGCCGATTTACATGAGAAGGGTATTAATGGCAACAATTTCCATTATCTCTCTCGTGCGGAAGTAGCGGAAACGGAAAGCGTATCTACGATTATCCATTTCGCCAAAGCTACCGGCTGCAAAGTCGGCGTCGTACATATTTCCGTGCCGGAAGCCTGTCAGCTGGTGAAAGAAGCGAAAATGGATGGTGTGGATATCGTCGCGGAAACTTGCTTCCATTATCTCACCTATGATCACAGCCATATCGACAAATTCGGCCCTTATGCCAAATGCAATCCGCCTCTGCGTTCTGCTGCCGATAAAGAAAAACTGTGGGATTATCTGTTAGATGGCACCATCACCATGGTAGGTTCGGATCACGCGCCCTTTACGCCGGAAGAAAAATCCATAGGCCTTACGCAAGGCATTTGGAAAGCTTATTCAGGTATGCCTGCCATTGAAATGTTGCTGCCGATTATGCTTACCCATGTGAATTCGGGACGTATTACGTTGGCGCAATTGGCTCGCTATATTTCTGAAAATACGGCGAGATTGTTCCATCTGTATCCGCAAAAAGGTTGCATTGCCGTTGGTTCGGATGCCGATTTTGCTATCATCGATATGAATGAAGAATATGTTACCTCAATTGAGAAAATGTATTCTAAATCTAAAGCAATTAACAAATTATTTGATGGTACGAAAGTAAAAGGCAAACCCAAATATACCGTTGTACGTGGTACCGTGGTTATGGAAAACGGCGTTGTGGATATGAGCAAAAAAGGCTACGGCCAATTTGCCCGTCCCCAAAGAGCAAAATAAAACGGCCTATGCCGCCACCGGTTCGGGAATTTTTCCCGAACCGGTTTTTTTAGTGCAGCATAGGGCGTTGGGTATGTGACAGATAGTCGATAGAAGTTTATTCTCCCAGCATATGCTGGGAAGAAAAACGATGCTTTTTGCATTGGTATCGGGGAAAGTCGATACCGTTTTAGTGGGGGATGAAAAGTGTATAGAATGATATCGGCGATTTCCTGCCCCCTGCGTTCGATATTGCAGCCGTCATTTTGGCGGCAAGAAATTTGCTGATCGCATATTTGGCGATATATGTTTCTTTTATGCATGTTCCATACCAGGCAGGCAAATAGAAAAGTTGTAGGAATAGGGAAAACGTCGGAACGCTTATAGAAAATAGAAGCCAAACAAAAGCAAAATAGCTAAAAATGAAAAATTAATCGCGCTAAATTCCAAAAGATATTTGCCGTTCTTGGCTTGCCGGCGACGGCTATATAGTTTATAGGAAATCAAACTGGCCAGCGAAGCCACCAACGTTCCCATACCGCCAATGTTGACTCCCAGCAATAAGTGCCGGGCATCCTCGGTGAAGGGCGCTAGCAACATGACTGCCGGTACGTTACTGATCAATTGACTTGTCAAAGCGGCAATTAGCATTTCTCGTCCCGCCAGCACGTTTTGTAAAAACTGACTTACTACAGGTAAGCGAGACAAATTACCTACGAAGATAAAAAAGGTAATAAAAGTTAGCAGTAGGCAGTAATCCACATGGACTAAAATTTTTCTATCCGCTAGGGCAATGGCCAGCGTGACCACTACGGCGCATAGCCATACCGGAAGCACGTTTAATACGGATAAAATACATATTATGAAGAGACAAGCATAAAGAGATAAACGCCATCTTTGCCATTGTAGATTGTGCCGCAGGTTTTTCGTTACCTGGCCCGGCGTGGCAAAACGCCACATGACAAGAATAATCAAAACGAGGCAGAAGGCGCCCAAAGGTAATGTGACGGCCAAAAATTGTCCCAAGGTAAAATGAAAGGCGCTAAATAAATATAGATTTTGCGGATTACCAATGGGGGTCAGCAGACTGCCCAAATTGGCTGCAGCCGTTTCCATAATGATAATAAAGATCAGTTTTTCTTCCTTAATATCGTCAAATAAGGTTATAGTAAGCGGCACAAAGGTTAATAAAGCTACGTCGTTAGTGATCAGCATGGCGCTAAAGAAACAAATTAGCGTTAAAATAAAGGACAATTTACGACAATCATCCGTATATGACGATAATTTGTATGCCATGTTGCGGAAAAAATTTTCTTGCTGCAACGCGGCTACAACGGCCATCAAACAAAACAGCAGACCGATCACCTGAAAATCAATATAGGCCAAATATTGCCGGTCTGGCGGTACGAAAAACAAAGATAGTATGGTTAAAACCGCCGTAATCACCAGAATAGATTCCCGGCGGCAAAACTCGCGAATTTTATGCATAGGAGCCTCGATCAAGCAATATGAATTCAATGACAGAATATATGCCAAGGGGAAAAAGAACCCTATATATTATACGCTTCCCATATCTTGCTGGCAATCCTTTTTCGCATATCGTCCTTCCAAGGGCATACAGTATTAAAGGAAGCCATGGCGGATCTAAGAGAGAAGGAGGATATTATGCTAATTCATATTGTAGCGCCGGGAGAAACCGTGTCCGGCATTGCCGCAACGTATGGGGTGACGGCATGGCAAATTATACAAGATAATCAATTAACGGAACCAGACCGGCTAACGCCAGGACAGAATTTGTTGATTTTATACCCAGCAATAACCCATATTGTGCAAAAGGGGGATACTTTACAGCATATTGCCGAACAATATGCGGTAGATATGATTTCACTATATAGGAATAACTATTTTTTAGGAGGTAAACCGTTTATTGTACCTGGGCAGAAATTGACCATATCTTTTCGGCAGCCCAAATCCTTTCGTCTTAGTGTCAACGGTTATGCGTATCCCTTTATCAATATGGATTTATATCAGGCCACCTTACCGTATTTAACGACGGTAAGCATATTCGCTTACCGTTTTACTAGCGATGGTCATTTGCTACCGTTAGAGGATGAGCAGCTTTTGCGTCATGCGTTTGCTATGGGCGTGATGCCGGTGATGACGGTAGCTCCTTTAAACGACGATGGGTTCGATAGCCAATTGATTAGCGACGTATTGCAGAATCAGATGGTAAGCCGGCGGTTGATGGATGAAATTTTGGCAATGGTTCAGGAAAAGAATTATGGCGGCGTAGATTTAGATTTTGAATATATTCGGGCAGAGGATAGCGAAGCTTATGTCCGTTTTGTCCAGCTTTTGCAGCAGGCGCTACAGAATATGGGTAAGACGCTGAATATTGATTTGGCGCCGAAAACTTCGTCTTCCCAAAGTGGGTTGTTATACGAAGGTCAAGATTATGCCGCCTTGGGAGAGGCGACCGACACGGCGTTGATCATGACTTATGAATGGGGATATGCGTATGGCCCGCCGGGAGCTGTAGCGCCTATCGACCAAGTCCGCGCCGCTATGTGGTTTGCCATTTCACAAATTCCTCGCGAAAAGCTATTGATGGGCATACCCAATTATGGGTACGATTGGCCCTTGCCCTTCAGCCAAGGCCAAAATCCCGCCCAATCCATTGCCAATCCCCAAGGAGTAGAATTGGCGGTAAACAATGGACGGGCAATTTTTTATGATGAAAATGCGGCGACGCCCTGGTTTCGCTATCGGGATCAACAGGGCAGGGAACACGAAGTTTGGTTTGAAGATCCGCAAAGTATAAACGCTAAATTAAGTTTATTGCGTCAATTTTCTCTTAAAGGGGCTGGTTATTGGTCATTGATGCGTCCATTTCCTCAAAATTGGCAGATGTTAAACGTATTAATGGATATTGAAAGACGCGACGTATCATCTAAATAAATTTGGATCATACTATCTCTAAGTTTTGGCAAAGGTTGGGATAGTATGCGTAAATTTTTGAGTCATTTTATTACCGGCGGCCTTGTGTATCCATTGATGGAAATCGGTTTTCGTGGTTATACCCATTGGACGATGGGTATCGCCGGCGGTTTGGTATTAAATATATTGGTGGGGCTGGGACGGCGTTTTCATCATAAACCCCTTGCGATACAAGGTTTGCTGGGAGCGGGAGCCATCACCCTTTTGGAGTTTACCGCTGGTTGTATCCTGAACAAATGGCTTAAACTGGCGGTGTGGGATTATAGCCATTTGCCTTGGCGTGTGTTCGGACAAATTTGTTTGCCCTTTTGCGCGTTATGGTATGCGTTAAGCCTACCGGTTTTATGCGCCGTCTCCCGCTTCCAGCAGCAGCGGCACCCTTGGTTTCACCTAGCCGCTCTTGTAACAAAACCGTTAAAACATGGAAAATCTTCCCAATTTGGCATATGAATCTAGGAAAAACACCTTGTCATGGCAAAAGAAATACCGTATAATGTGCCTATATATTGGTAAATCACTATTTTTCATAAAGGGAAAACGGCGATATATGATACGATATGCTTTAACCGGTTTCCGCCGGTTGCGATTGATATGCCGGCGAATGCCGCCCCCATGGCAGGAAGGCGCGCTGGCCAAGTGGGGCGAGGCTTTATCTGCCCTATACATATTGTTTATTCTGCTTCCATTTGTTTTGATTTGTGGGCCGCAAGGATATTTGGCGATAACGGCAAGTAAATATAATTTATTTTCTGCTGCGCTATGTATTTATGCCGCTCTTGGACTAATATTGTTGTCAATGGCATGGATTAAAGGAGGGATATGGCGTAAATCGCCAGTTTTTTGCTATCGAGGTAAAATCCATGGCAGTATATCGGCGATAGCCGCCTTTTTGGCGGCTGCTTTTCTATCTGCTTTGTGCAGCGATTATCAGCAAATCGTTTGGTGGGGCGGCGGTCGTTATGAAGGCTTTTTTACATTGCTTTCTTATGGTATAAGCTTCTTTTTGCTCAGCTTATGGGCCAAGCCGCGACGGATTTACGTTTATGCGCTAACTTTTTCTATGGCTTTGAATTGCCTGTTAGCATGGGCGCAATTTGCCGGCTATAATCCCCTGGCTTTGTATCCCCAGGGCTATACCTATCTGGATGCGCATATACGCTACAGCGGAGAGTTTCTGGGCACCATTGGTAATGCGGATCTCTTTTCTGCCTTTTTTACCTTGTCTATTCCCATTCTTGCCGTATATGGCCTGCGTTTTACCGACGATAAGCTGCGTTGGCCGGTTTTGGCGACGGCGGCGGCAGCGACGGCCGTTTTGCTGCAGGCCAAAGTGGCAGCTGGATTGCTGGCTTTAGCCGTTTGTTTTGTGGCGGCTGTTCCATTGCTTTATGGAAAGAATAAACAATGGCGCTGGCGCTGGTTTGCCTGTATAGCTTTTGTTAGTATATTGTTAGCGGCGGCGATATTTTGTTTTGGTGAAAATTGGGACGGCTTTTGGGGGGAATTTTCGCAAGTCCTACATGGAAATATTGCAGACGACTTTGGATCTAGCCGGATATTGATTTGGCGGGAAAGCTTAGCGTTAGTGCCGGAACATTGGTGGTTGGGCGGTGGACCGGATACTTTAGCGGTGCGTTTAAATTTGTATTTTAGCCGTTATGTTCCGGAAAGCGGTTTAACCTTGCGTTCTATGGTAGATTGCGCGCATAATGAATATCTGAATGATTTGGTCAATTTGGGTTTGCCAGCCGTATTGTTTTATATTGCGGCTTTATTGATCAGCGCCAAGGATTGTGTAAAACGATATCGGGAACCGGCTGTTATGGCTTTGGGCTTAGGAGTATTTGCCTATTGCATTCAAGCTTTTTTCTGTTTTCGTTTATGTATAACGGCGCCGTTATTCTGGTTGGCTTGGGGAATTCTGACGGCTTGTTTGCAGTCGCGAGAGGGTAGGCAGGAAAAATGAGCGAAGTAGAAAACCCATATACCTATGAAATTATTCGTAGCGGGCGGCGGAGTTTAGCTTTGGAGATTACCGACGATATGCGCATAGTGATTCGAGCGCCTTGGCATGTAAGCCGGGAAACGGTGGAACAGTTTGTGCATAAACATCGTCGCTGGCTGGATACGCATTGGGATTTGCAACAGAGGAGACAGGCTTTTCAAGCCCGAATCGATGCCCAAGAGGAGATTTTGCGCCGGCGGGCACAGGAAGAGCTTCCTTTGTTGGTGCGGCATTACCAAACGCAAATGGGCTTGGAGCCGGCTGGCATACGTATCACCGGGGCCGCCAAACGATTTGGAAGCTGCAGCAACGTCAACCGTTTATGCTTTTCTTGGCGGCTAATGGCTTATCCACAAGCTGCAATTGAGTATGTGGTGGTACATGAATTGAGCCATATTGTGCATAAAAATCACAGTCCGGCATTTTATGCACTGGTTGCCTCTGTTTTGCCGGATTATCGCCAGCGAGCGCAATTGTTGCGCCTGTGAATGGCTATTTTCTATAGATCTATTGACAATATATATGGAGAATGGTAAAATCGAAATATTAGAATAAAAGCATATGCAAAACGATGATCCGGACATGATGGCAAAGAATCGCTTTACAGAGAGTGCGCCGTTTGCTGCAAGGCGCATAAGCCGGTTTTTGTCATTACCACCGGGGAGTGCGGGGGCGAACCCCTGCCGTTGGCCGCGTTAAGGCCGTCGAGAGGCCGCCGGGGCGCAAGCCGCAGCAGCAATTCGGGTGGAACCGTGGAGCAAAGCTTCACCCCGAGAGGGTGAGGCTATTTTTAATGTTAAGGAGGTTTTTATGCGTATCGAAATGAAGGGCTACGGCGCCGTGGAAGTTGCGGAAGGGGCACCGGCCATCGCCATCGTTAAAGAAATCGACAAGGATTTGGCAAAAAAAGCTTGCGTGGTTTTGATTAATGGTCAAGCCAGGGATTTAAGCGCCTTGCCCCAGGACGGGGATACTTTGGAGGTTTTAACTTTTACAGACCCGGCGGGAGCGCATACGTTTCATCATAGCACCGCCCATATTATGGCGCAGGCGATACAGCATTTGTACCCGGAAACCAAGTTTGGTATCGGACCGGCGATTAAAGATGGTTTTTATTATGACGTGGATAGCCCGCATGTGTTTGGCGAGGCGGATTTAGCGGCAATAGAAAAAGAAATGACCCGTATCGTTAAGCAAAATTTACCCTTTACTAGGGAAGAATTGCCGCGGGAGGAAGCTTTGGCCCTATTCGCCGCTAAAGGGGAAAACTATAAAGTCGAGTTGATTCATGATTTGCCGGCGGATGCGACGATCAGCGTATATCGGCAAGGCGATTATTTGGATCTCTGCGCCGGTCCTCATTTGCTTTCTACAGCGCAAGTGAAGGCTTTTAAATTGATGAGCGTAGCCGGCGCCTATTGGCGGGGAAGCGAAAAGAATAAAATGCTGCAGCGGATTTATGGCGTTTCTTTCCCCAGCAAAGAACAGTTGGCCGATCATTTATATAAATTGGAAGAAGCCAAAAAACGGGATCATCGTAAACTCGGCGCGGAATTGGATCTGTTTACGTTTATGGACGAGGGACCGGGCTTTCCTTTCTTTTTGCCCAAAGGAATGATTTTGCGCAATCAATTGGAGAATTATTGGCGGCAGATGCATGAGGATTGGGGCTATCAGGAAATTAAAACGCCGATGATCCTCAATCGTTCGCTATGGGAGCGCTCTGGACATTGGGAACATTATCAAAACAATATGTATTTTACCCGTATTGATGACGAGGATTATGCAATTAAACCGATGAATTGCCCCGGCGGCTTATTGGTGTATCGTAGCAAACCCCATAGTTATCGGGAGTTGCCGATTCGTTGCGGCGAATTGGGTTTGGTGCATCGACACGAATTATCCGGCGCATTACACGGGTTGATGCGTGTGCGCTGCTTTACTCAGGATGACGCCCATATTTTTATGACGCCGGAACAAATTAAGGATGAGATTAAAGGCGTGGCCACGATGATTGACCAGTGTTATAAAATGTTTGGTTTTTCCTATCATGTGGAACTCTCCACTAAACCGGAAAAAGCTATGGGTAGCCAGGATATTTGGGATGTAGCGGAAGCTTCGCTGGCCGACGCAATGAAAGAAATGGGTATGGATTTTACGATTAACCCAGGAGACGGCGCATTTTATGGGCCCAAACTGGACTTCCATCTGGAAGATAGCTTGGGACGTACTTGGCAATGCGGTACGATACAATTGGATTTCCAAATGCCGGAAAAATTTGACTTAACCTATATCGGTCCAGATAATCAGCCTCATCGGCCGGTGATGATCCATCGAGTGATTTTCGGTAGTATTGAACGGTTTATTGGTATCCTAACCGAGCATTTTGCCGGCGCTTTTCCCCTTTGGTTGGCTCCGGTGCAAGTTAAAATTACCACCATTACCGATCGGCAGAACGATTACGCGTATCAGGTGGCAAGAAAATTAAAAGAAGCTGGCATTCGGGTAGAAGTAGATGATAGAAATGAAAAAATCGGTTATAAGTTGCGTGCCGCCCAAGCCGAAAAAATTCCTTATATGTTGGTATTAGGCGATAAAGAGCAAGAAGCTCAAGGGGCGGCTTTACGCAAACGCGGCGAAGGCGACTTAGGGTTTATGGCTTTGGATGATATTATCCATCGTTTGCAAGATGAAATCGCCACCAAAACGAATGCTTAACCCATAGCAAATGCAAAAAAGTGTCTGGATATTTGCGTTTCATCCTTTTTCATTATTTATGACCAAAAACCGGGCTTTCCCTACCAATGGCAAGGAAAGCCCGGTTTTTTTATATATGCATGGCGGATTAACCATCCGCATCTTGGTAGAATTTTACTTTATCCAACCAGACCTGTTTATTTGCTAGGGCGGCTTGTGCCGCAGCTTGTTCGCTTTCTTTTTTGCTGCTGCCTTTGCCGCTGGCTAATAGAATCTTTCCCCAATAGGCGCCGCTTTCAAAGCTGGGGGCATGGTCTGGTCCTTGGGTATCCAATAGCTTATAGGTTACGCCTTTGGGACTATATTTTTGCACGATTTCTTGCAACAGGCTTTTTTTATCCTCATAATCTGCAGCGGAAAGTCGATCCATTTTATCTTTAAACTGCGTATATAGAAAGCGTTGGGCTTTGTCCAAACCACCTACTTCAAACAATGCGCCGGTAACCGCTTCAAAAGCATCCGCCAAAATGGAAGGTCGATGCCGGTCTCCGCTTAGTTCGGATCCTCTGCCTAGACGTAGCGTTTCGTCTAATCCCAGCTTTTGGGCCTGAGCGGCCAAAGAAGCTTCACAAACGATGACCGCGCGCATTTTGCTTAATTCACCTTCTCGGGCATTGGGATAGGCATGATACAAATATTCGCCAATTACCAAATCCAAAACTGCATCGCCCAGATATTCCAACCGCTGATTGTCCAGCGGGCGACGGCCGCCATGCTTTTGGCCTTCAAAAAAAGCAGGATGGGTAACCGCTTGCCGCAATAAATCCAGCCTCTCCAAAGGAAAGTCCAGCATTTCGGCTAAGTATGAAAGTTTTTGTTTGTGCGCTACGGCGATATTTGCCGCTGATGGAAGATGTTGATCCATAATTTTATTCTCTGATTCTTTCCAAAATAATTTCTGCCATTTGGCCTAAATTTTGGATTCTACGTAAATCTACGTCCGCCAATTGAATATCAAATTCTTCTTCGATGGTAACGGCCAATTCCATCCATTCTAAGGAATCTAAAGCCAATTCATCAAAGGTTAAATCGCCGTTTAGATCTTCTTCATTGATGGCAAACTGTTCTGCTACGATTTGTTTCAGCCGTTCTTCTTCTCTCATGATAGAATTGCCTCCGCGATTTTATCGGTTAAATGATGTTGATAACAGCTTCTGGCTTGACGGAAAGAGGCGACAATTGCCTCCGCGCCGGATGACCCATGACAAACGACGCTTAGTCCCTTGATTCCCAATAGAGGGGCGCCGCCATAGACTTGATAATCTAATGCTTTTTTCAATTCATTTAATGCCGGTTTAATCAATATGGCGCCAATTTTTCGGCTAAATTTGGCAGTTAACTCTTTTTTAAGAATAGCAGTCATAAGATGAAAAGCGCTTTCCATGCTTTTAATTGCAATATTGCCGGAAAAACCATCCGTTACCATAACGTCGTAATTGCCTATTAACAGATCCCGTCCTTCCCGGTTGCCGATAAAATGCAGATTCGATTGGCCCAGTAAGGCGTAAGCTTCCCGGGTTAAAGCATTGCCTTTATGTTCTTCGGCGCCATTGGACAATAGGGCGACCTGGGGTTGATCTGCCACGCCAATCGCTTGGGCATATACCGCGCCCATCTGCGCAAATTGTAACAGCATCGGCGGTTCGATATCGGCGTTTACGCCGATATCAAGAAAAATTTTTGGTCCTTGCAGACTAGGAAGAGTGGTGGCAATAGCCGGACGCAATAAATGGTCGATTTTTCCCAGGAGAATAACCGCCGCCGCCATCTGAGCTGCTGTAGAGCCGGCGGAAATAACCGCGTCGACTTCGCCGTCTTTGACCAGTTTAGTAGCGATCCAAATCGAACTGTCCCGTTTTTTGAGCAGATTCTGTACGTTTTCATCCATAGCCATAACTTGCGTGGATATATGCCAGGCAACATTATCCGGTAATGGCTGAACAGGGCGGGCTTCTTCGCTGCCAACCAAGATAAATTGATCTTCAGGGGTAATTTGAGCCGCTTGCAGCGTGCCTTGAATTAAGGCATCGGGGGCTTTATCTCCGCCCATAGCATCAATAGCGAAACGCATAAAGACCTCCAAATCTTCTGTTAGCGAGTAATCATCCGCTATTATTATATCAAGAGGTGGGGTAAATTATCAATATAATTTGCTCTAATCGTATAAAAAGGGGCCGCCACATGGGCGGCCTCTTAAACGTCGCGGTACCAAAGCGTTATGGGGTTTAGGCCTTGGCCGCCGTTTTCTCCGGGGCCGGACGGCCATTATAAGAACCGCATTCCGGGCAGGCATGATGCGGTTGACGCAAAGCATGGCATTGCGGACATTGGGATAGAGCCGGACCTTCCAGCGTATAACGCATCGCCCGATTCATCCGCCGATTGGCTTTGGAGGTTTTCCCTTTGGGTACGCCCATTTGTTACACTCCTTTCTTACTCTCTACAAAATCTTTCAGTTTTTGCCAGCGCGGATCAATTTGTTCTCCGATGCAGGCGCAACTGCCATTGTTTAAATCTTGACCGCATACCGGACATAATCCGCGGCAATCTGGACGGCATAGCGGTTGCATGGGTAAAGATAAATAGATTTCGGTTAAAATTTCTTGCGTTAGATCAATATCGTTGCCGCTAAAATCAATCGTTTCTTCTTCTTCCGTTTCCTCCATGTTTTCCGGAAACGGTTTCCCTTGTTGCGCTACATAGGTTCTGCGTAGAGTGCCGTCCACCGGCAAAGAGAATTCTTGTGCACATCGGCTGCAGGTCAAGATCAACCGTCCTTGATAGGCGCCGTTAATTTGATACGTGCCGTTGCCGCAATTTTCTATTTGACCTTGAAAAGATAAATCCTCCGCAAACCGCAGATCGTTGTAACCATATTGGCTACATTGCGGCTGGCAATGCAAATCCACATCCAGATGTGCCCCGGGAATATTTCTCAGTTTACTGATATTAATATGAATCATAGTCGCATACCATACTATTATACCGGCTAGAAAAGGCTCTGTCAATTGTTATTTTTTAAGCTTTCCACCAGCTCTTTCGTATCTCTAGCAATTAAAAGTTCCTCATTTGTGGGGATAATGAAAATGCGTACTTTAGAGCCGGGTTTGGTAATTTCTCTTTCTTCGGCGCTGCATTGATTGGCTTCTTCATCAAAATCTACGCCTAAGAAAGTAAGATGCTGGCAGATAGCGCGGCGGATCGGTACGGAATTTTCGCCAATACCGGCAGTAAAGACAATAGCGTCCACACCGTTTAATTCGGCCACATAACCGCCGATGAAACGGACAACGGTGGTAACGAACACTTCCAGAGCCATTCTGGCGCGATCGTTACCAGCTTTTGCCGCTTCGACAACGTCGCGTAAATCGCTGCTCACGCCGGAAAGCCCCAATAAACCAGATTTTTTATTAATGAGATCAGTCATTTGCGCAGGCGTTAAATTTTCCTTTTCCATAATGTAGGGAACCAAAGACGGATCAAAATCCCCGGTACGGGTTCCCATCAGCACGCCGGCTAAGGGGGTGAAGCCCATTGAGGTATCTTGCACTTTTCCGTCTTTGATTGCCGCTAGCGAGGAACCGTTGCCCAGATGGCAGGTGACGATTTTGCATTCTTGTTTGCCCAATAATTCGGCGCAACGTTGGGCAACGAAGCGGTGGGAGGTGCCATGGCAGCCATAACGGCGAATCTGATATTTTTCGTAGTATTCGTAAGGTAAGCCATACATATACGAAGAACGAGGCATGGTTTGATGGAAAGCGGTATCCACTACCACGGTCATCGGCACGCCGGGAATTTTTTCCTGACAAGCGCGCATACCTTTTACTGCCGCCGGATTGTGTAAAGGCGCCATTTCCGTTAGGCTTTCTAGGGTATTAATCGCTTCTTCATCGATTAGGCTGGCTTTGATAAAAGCAGTCCCGCCATGAACTACTCTGTGGCCTACGGCGTCGATTTCTTTCATGTTTTTAATGACCCCATGTTCGGGAGACGTCAAGGCTGCGACTACCATTTCGATAGCGACGCCATGATTGGCGATATCCTGTTCCAAATAAATTTTGTCTTTGCCAGGACGTTTGTGGGTGAGGGAAGATCCGGAAATACCAATTTTTTCTACCAAGCCGCTAGCCATAACCTGCTCGGTGTTCATATCGAACAATTGATACTTAAGTGAGGAGCTACCGGAATTAAGAACCAAAATATTCATTATTCTGCCTCCATCATTAAATTCTACGGAAATAACTTATCTTTTATTATATACCATAGCATAGTTGCAGAACAAGTATTTTGTTTAGGAGTTTGTATGAATAGAATAAGATATTTTATGACGATGCTTTTGCCACTGATGGTTATCGGTATGTTGCTGTGGCCGCAACAAGCTTCCGGAGCGGCGGCGGATGCTTTATCGTTATGGTGGCAGGCAATTGTTCCCGCATTATTGCCTTTCTTTATTTGTTTTGAATTGTTCATGGCTTTAGATATTAGTCAAAGCTGTGGAAGGCCGCTAGAGGTATTGATGCGTCCGTTATTTGCTTTGCCTGGGGCGGCGTCTTTGGCTTTGGTTTTAGGGTTTTGCTGTGGTTTCCCTAGCGGCGCGGTGATCGCCGCCGGTTTACAGCGGCGAGGGCAAATTAGCGCCGCGGAAGCTTCGCGTTTGATTGCTTTTACGAATAACGCCAGTCCGTTATATATTCGTTTAGGGGTTGCTGGCGGCATTCTCGGCTGTCCTCAGGCTGCTTCGATTCTATTGTTTTGTCAGTATTCCGGTAATTTTCTATTGGGATTGCTTTTATCATGGTTTGGCCGGCGAAAGCAAGTCATAGCAGATTTTTATTCCGCTTTGCCACCGCAAAAAAAGATTTATTCTTCTTGGGGCAATCTATTAAAAGAAGGCTGTCGCCGAGCGGCGGAAAATGTAGCTTTAATCGGTTGCTATATGTGTTTCTTTTCTGTGGTTACCACTTTGCTTCTTGCTCTTTGGCAGTGGTTAGCGCCGACAAATGGCGAAAATTATCTTTCCGCTGTTATTGCCGGCTTTTGGGAAATGAGCTTAGGGGTTAAGGCGCTGGCCAATTTGCCTTTGGAACAGGCCGTTCCCTGGACGGCGTTGATTTTGGCTTGGGGCGGCGTTTCTGTGCAAGCGCAGGTGGCGGCAATGATTGCCGGTTGCGGTATCCATATGCGATGGTATCTCTTGGGGCGTCTATTCCACTGCCTTTATTCCTATGGTGTAGCTCGTTATTTGGTCTCCTCGATAAGCCTGCCCGCAGCCGCGTGGTTCACGATTCCTCCTGCGCCGTCGGTGTATCTGTTTTGGCAACAGGCTGTTTGGGCCATAGCGATATGGCTTACGCTGGCCTTCTGTTTGCGTATTTTTGAAAAATACCATGGTTGTTAGCACTCTTTTTTGGTGAGTGCTAAAATTCATCGTCTGTTCACTTATTGTACAAATTTATATCACAATATAGATTTATTATAAAATTGTTGAAGGAAATGAGATATGAAGTAGAAAAAGGAGATGATGATACAAAAATAAAATTTTCCATGTTTGTTTTTTGTATAAATTCATATAATATAGGAGAATTAAAATAAAATAACCAAAATAATTCTAGTTCTAAAATGATAGGAGGAATATATATGTTCGATTTAATGCCTTATGATCGTCGTCGCCGTTTGTCTGCATACGACCCAT
This sequence comes from uncultured Peptococcaceae bacterium, assembly GCA_949289995.1. Classification (GTDB taxonomy): domain Bacteria; phylum Bacillota; class Dehalobacteriia; order UBA4068; family UBA4068; genus JAILCQ01. Next base: position 32,704 of record CASEQE010000051.1, on the reverse strand, counting down.
TTGCGGAAATTCTGGATTGGCAGAAATCCTTTTTTGGAGATAATGGCCTGAAAGAGTTTAAAACCGATATTAAAGATGTTGGCGATGCCTATGAGTTGGAAGCGGATTTGCCTGGTTGTAAAAAAGAAGATATTAAAGTGGAGCTTAGCGATGGTTATTTGACCATTAGCGCCGAGCGTCATTGTGAAAATGAAGAAAAAGACGAAAAAGATCGTTATATCCATCGCGAACGTAGTTGGGGCACTTATAAACGTAACTTTGACGTTAGCAACGTAGATACGGAGAAAATTCAAGCCGCTTATAACGATGGTGTTTTGAAATTAACTTTGCCTAAACGGACGAAGGAAAAACCTTCTTCTCGTAGTATCGATATCGAATAAGCTGACAAATCCCCACTGGGGCGATCATGAATCGCTCATGACGATGGATGATTGCGGTTTTATAAAGGCGACGCTAGGGATATGAAACGCGGGACGCATAGCTACCACTATGCGTCCCGTTTTTGTTGCCTAACCTTGGCAAAAAGTTTTTTGGGGGCTTTTTTTTTGCCGGGCCTTTTTTTCTCCATCTCTATGGGGTATAATGTAAAAAAACAAAAAGGAAAAAGAGGTCAATATGGAAAACATCGGCGAATTTTTCACCCAATTGGGTATGACGGCTGGTATGAGGCTAATACAGGGACTTGTGGTGTTGCTGATTGGTTGGCAATTAATTAAATGGTTGCTGCGGCTGATCCATAAGCGCAATGCTTTTGCTCGTTTGGATAAAACTTTACAATCTTTTACCATTAGTTTTGTACGTATTTTGTTATATGTATTGCTATTTCTTACCGTTGCCTACATATTTGGCGTACCGATTACTTCTTTGATTACGGTATTAGCTTCAGCAGGGGTAGCGGTGGGCTTAGCTTTACAAGGCGCTTTAAGCAATTTAGCCGGCGGTTTAATGATTCTGTTGTTTAAACCTTTTAAATATGCAGATTTTATCGAAACCGGATCTTATTCGGGGAAGGTGGAAAGAATTACCATCTTTTATACGATTATTAACACTGTCGATAACCGGCAAATCTCTTTGCCAAATGGAACGTTAACCAATTCGACTATTATCAATTATTCCGCACAACCTTACCGACAGGTTTGTATTGACGTAGGCGTAGAATATGGCGCCGATATTCAGCAGGTAAAACGTGTTCTTGTGGAAACGGCGCAAACCAATCCATTGAGTGAATTGGAAAAAGGACAGCCGTTTGTCGCGTTAAATAAATATAATGAAAGCACTTTAGATTTTGTGTTACGGGTATGGGTAAAAACCGAAAACTATTGGGATTTGTTATATCAATTGAATGAACAGATTAAAGCGGCTTTAGATCGTGAAGGGATACAGATCCCGTTCCCGCAAATGGATGTATATGTGCATCAGCCACAATAACATGCGGATTACAAATCGATCAATCTATGCGATCGCTCACAATGGTTATATGAATAACGGAAAAAAGTCCGGCGCATTGCGCCGGACTTTTAATTATGACCGGTATGGATGTAGACAACTAGATGCCCACAGTTGGATAGGGGCGTGACGCCTGGTTTATGGTACGGTAACGCTTTTGGCCAAATTTCGTGGTTGATCAATTTCGCAGTCACGATATAGGGCGGCGTAATATGCCAAAAGCTGTAATGGAATCACGCTTAAAACCGGCGTTAATAATTCGTCGGTTTCCGGCAAATGAATAACGGCATCTACCACTTGATCTACTTCTGGCACGTTTCCTTTGGTCAGAGCGATGACATAGGCGCCCCGAGTCTTTAATTCGACAATATTGCTCACCATCATTTTCAGCAACGAATCCTGGGTGGCCAGAGCGATTACCGGAACTTTATCGGTGATTAAAGCAATGGTTCCATGTTTTAATTCACCGGCGGCATAGGCTTCAGCATGAATGTAGGAAATTTCTTTAAGTTTAAGCGCTCCTTCTTGGGCTACCGCATAATCCAGCCCTCGGCCGATGAAAAAGGCATCTTCCCACGAGCTAATGGTTTTCGCCAAAGCCTGAATGGTTTGTTCATTCTCTGCCAGCAAAGTTTCAGCGAATTGCGGCAATTGATACATCGCGGCAAACCAGGCATTGAGTTGCTGCTGGTTTTGCCGTTGTAAAATTTGCGCCAAGTGGAAAGTTAACATATATAGTAGCATCAATTGGCTGCTATAAGCTTTGGTGGAGGCCACGGCGATTTCCGGCCCCGCCATGGTATAGAATACCTGGTCTGCTTCTCTGGCAATTGTGGAATCTACCACATTGCAGATGGCCAACACCCTGGCGCCTCTTTCCCGAAATACGCGTAAAGCCGCCAAAGTATCCATGGTTTCTCCGGACTGAGAAATGACGATGGCTAAAGTTCGCTCGTCAATCAATGGATCCTTATGGATAAATTCCGAAGCCAACTCCACCATAACCGGTAGTCGCAGCAGTTTTTCGATAATGGATTTGCCAATCAGGCCGGCGTGATAGGCGGTGCCGCAGGCGACGATAGCAATTTGATTGACTTTTTCCAAATCTTGTTTTTGTAAATTCAGTTCGCTTAGGTCGATGTTTTGACAATCCTCTTTTAGCCGTCCGTTCATCGTTTGCGCCAATACCTTAGGCTGCTCATGAATCTCTTTTAACATGAAGTGAGGATAGCCGCCTTTTTTTGCCGCCTCTTTGTCCCAATCGATATGCTTAACGCTGCGTTCCACTTTTTGGCCCTGGTTATAAATGACGATACCCGTATCGCTTACATCCGCTATATCCCCGTTTTGCAGGATAATCATTTCCCGGGTGTAATCGATTAAAGCCGCCATATCGCTGGCAAAGAAGTATTCCCCTTGTCCAAGGCCGATAATCAACGGATTATCCAATCTCGCAGCTACAATACGACGAGGTTCTGATTGGCAAATGGCCAGCATGGCGTAAAAACCTTTGACCTGCCGGCAAGTTTCCTGCATGGCGGCTAGTAAATCTCCTTGATAAGATTCTTCTAGTAGATGCGGTAAAACTTCGGTATCGGTGTCGGAAAGAAAACGATGGCCTTGCTGTTGCAAGCGTCCTTTTAGTTCCTGATAATTTTCAATGATGCCGTTATGCACCAAAGCAATATGTTTATGGCAATCCATATGTGGATGGCAATTGATATCCGAAGGCTTGCCATGGGTAGCCCAACGGGTATGCCCGATACCCACGGTTGCCGAACCATATTGCCGGTTTATTTTTTTATCCAATTCGGCGATTTTTCCGGTAGCTTTATAGACGTTAAGTCGCCCTTCTTCTAAAGTGGCTACGCCCGCTGAATCATATCCCCGATATTCCTGGGCATATAAGCCTTCCAAAAGCACAGGGATGGCCAAGCGGGGCCCTAAATAGCCAATAATTCCGCACATATATTAACCCCCAAACGTTAGATTCAAAACATATGTATATTCTGTGTTGGCATTTTTATTCCTGCTTTTTTCGTTTAGGAGATAGAGGATGGCTGGGCAAGTTTATAATAATTTATCCAGACCTACCGTGACGCCGCTTAGTTCGTTTATTTTCCGCAGAGCCAACGCTACGCCAGGGAAAAAACAATTCTGATTAATGGAATCCTGGCGTATCGTTAGGGTTTGTCCCGGCGCGCCGAACACCACTTCCTGGCTGGCGACGTAACCGGGTAAACGCATACTATGTACTCGTGCGCCTTGATAGTCTCCGCCGCGGCTACCGGGAATCATTTCAATTTCATTGGCCGCGCCTTGGACTTGTACCTTACGAACGGCGCTAATCATTTCCATGGTACGGATGGCGGTACCGGAGGGTGCATCCATTTTATTTTCATGGTGACGCTCGATGATTTCATATTGCGGTAGATAGCGAGCTGCTTCTACTGCAAAACGCATCATTAACACTGCCGTGATAGCAAAATTAGCGGCAATGAACAGCGGGGCATGATGCAAATCGCTTAGTTGTCGCAATTCATTAATATCTCGCTCCGTTAATCCGGTAGTTCCTACTACGCAAGGTAGATTTTCACCGATGGCTAGCCGCAAATTGCGCAATACTGCCTGAGGGTTGGTAAAATCCAACATGACGTCGGGTTTACTACGCCGAATCGCTTGTAACAAATCTTTTTCCACGGTTACGCCGATGGCGCCGCAGCCTGCTAATAGACCAATATCCGCTCCTTCTTGCCGAATATCAACAGCGGCCACGATTTGCATATCTTCTTCGCCAATTATACCGGCGGACATAGCTTTGCCCATTCTTCCGGAAGCGCCGTTAACCAATACGTTAATCATAAAAGAACTCCTTCCTGACATTTTAGGAAGGAGTTCTGCGAAAAATGCTAAAATCCTGCAAAAACCTATTCTTCTCCGCTTGCTTTATCTTCTTCTATGGCTTTTGCATAGGAAAATCTGCTACTGTTAGCCGCCGGTATGGTTATGGAAGATTCCTGGCGTATGGTAGGATAAACATGATATAAGGTATTGAGGCTTTCGATGATACCGCCAGGATAGGTCAAACCGGTAGATAAGGCTTCCGCGTTGCCAATCGCTTTGATTACCACAGGAAAAAGCAAAGGTTTGCCGTCCACGGTAATGGAATAGCCATCCAAGCTATTATCTATTTCCGATATGGCGGTGTGGATGGTAACGCGGGTATCGTTTATGGCTACCGCTTCCGCGCCAGAGACGAACAGTTCGTTAATAATATCGATAACGTCGTAAAACATGAGGTTGGAATCGCCAGTAATGGTAACGCTAATTCCCGGCCCTTCCACCGCCGTCGCGCCAACGGCGGATTGTAAAGTTTCAATACGGTTGCGTAGGGCAGAGGAGAGGCTATCGCCGGATTCGGTTAACGTTTTCAGTTCCCGTAGTTCGCTTTCCAGACTATCTAGTTCTTCTTGTAATTGTTCTTTATTGTCATTGACGCTTTTCAAAATCATGGCCAAATTGGATTGGCTTTCCGCCGCTAAGGAGCCGGAAAGCACTATATTGGTTTGGTACTGGGCTGCCAGCAAAAAACCAAAGCATAAAAACACCAAAGCCAACGGCCATTGCCAATGATGAAAAATTGGTTTTCGTGGTTGCTTAGTCATGATCCATATCCTTTTTTTCTACAATTTTCTTTGCTTTTTCCAGCCTTTTTTGCCGGTGTTGCATAATGACGGCATGACGAATTGCGCCAATATTGGAAAAAATCCGAATACCAAAAGCAATTACCGCTGCCAAATAAAGATCCAGACCTACCATATCGCCAAAGAAAGCTAAAAAAGCGGCAATTACGGCGTTGAGAAAAAAGCCGGAAATCAGAACCATACCGTCGAATTTATTCTCCAATACGGCCCGCCAGCCGCCCAAGAGTGAATCCAGGCCGGCTAAAACGGCGATGGCAAAATAACTGGAATAGGCGATGGGGATGGAAAAAGTTAACAAAGAGCCTAACAATAGACCAATGATCAACCCCATAATCGGTAACCACATAGCGATATCCTCCTCCATTAATCGGTTTCCGAAGAACGGTTTTCCCGATATACATGCATATAATTGGTAGAATAGGTTCCGGAATACGCCGGAATAACAATATTATCGGATTTTGTGGCGTTGATCGGAATTTCTTTATACATCAGGGTAATATAACGCCCGCTGTTATATAATTCTTCCAACAATATATCGCCGTTGCCAATGAATAACATTTCATAAGGGGGGGCGATACGAGTTGAGTTGACCATAATGACCGAGCCCACGCAGCGAATACTAGAGGAATCCACGATGCGGATGCCATTGATAGACACGGCTTCCGCGCTGGACAAAGCTTTTACCAAATACAGAAGGTCTTTGTCATGTACAATAAAGTTTTCTGCGTTATAGGTAGCCGGGTTGTTTTTTTTAGCCAATTCGGCGCCGGCGGTATTATCGTCCAAAGTTACTACGATCCCCGGCCCGGATACTGCCGTATATCCGGCAGTTAAGTTTATTTTTGCCAAAGAATCATTTAAAATATTCAGCATGCTTTCGCTTTCCGCGGATTGTTCGTGAATATTTTCTATTTCTTGCCGGATGCTAACAATTTGCTGTTCCAATTCAGCGCTTTCCGCCTCTTGCTTTTCAATATAGTCAATTAATTCTTGATTGCTATTATCCGTTTGCGCCACTTGAGCCATATTGGCGCGGATGGCGATAATAATCATTATCCCTAGCAAAAGGGCCAAGCCGGTTAAGAATAAAACGTTTTGCAACCGGATATGGTTATGCATATGGCGAGGATTGCTATTTTCCATATCTTAGCCTTTCTATTTTGTTATGATCTTGAGCAACACATGACCGGCGTGTTATTTTTATGCACACAGCTATTATACTATAAAACGAGAGATGGTCAAATGTTATTTGAAAAAATAACGGATCCTTGAGCTCTAAAGGGTTTTGTATGCCAGCCGTCGAAACTATTTATGACTTTTAGACGTCTATAATTAGGTTGAAAATATAAACGGAAGCTGAGAACATTTCAGGCTTGAACCATAACCATAACGGCCGTCTGTCGTTTAACCGTTTCTTGCTACGCCTCTATGCGCTGGCAAATCTCTGGCGTTAGGGGCGTAAAATCATGCCGCCATTGGTATATCCTGTCTTGAGGAGGGGAAAAGGTTTGTCTTTTTTTACGTCTGTAAACTGGACGATAGGCAAAGTTATTGCATCCATTTGCGATATTGCTATTTTATCCTATATTATCTATCGCTTGTTAATTTTAATACGCGGTACCCGGGCCGTCCAGCTGATAAAGGGTTTGCTGTTTTTGTTGATTTTAGGCACGGTAAGCGATTGGTTGGGATTGCGAGCTTTACATTGGATTATGGAGCAGGTTTGGGCGGTAATTTTTGTGGCTTTGGCGGTGGTATTCCAGCCGGAATTGCGCCGTACTTTGGAACAATTGGGACGGGGCCAATTTCTACCGGTGCATAGCCCTTCGCTGACTACCGGCGATATCGTTCATATTATAGACGAACTGACCGGGGCGATTGTTTCCTGCGCCAAGACGAAAACCGGCGCATTAATTGTTGTCGAACGGGATACGGGGTTAAACGACTATATCGAAACAGGCGTAGCGATTGATGCAACCGTCTCGGAGGAATTATTGACCAATATTTTTGTGGTCAATACGCCGTTGCATGATGGCGCGGCGATTATTCGCGGCAATCGCGTTGCCGCTGCCGCTTGTTTTTTGCCTCTATCCGATAATCCTTATATTAGCTTATCTTTGGGAACCAGGCACCGGGCGGCCATCGGCATTTCCGAAGTATCCGATTGTTTGGCTTTGGTGGTATCGGAAGAAACGGGTATTATCTCTTTTGCCCAGGATGGCAAGTTAGTACGGCATTTGGATGAGAAACAATTGAGAGAAGTGCTTTCCGTACAATTAACCATGGACGAAGGCAAGGAAACGTTATGGCAAAAGAGCAAGGGGGTGTTGCGCCGTGGTTAAGAATATGGATAAAGAACCGGAAAACAAATTGCCGGAAACCGACCCGGTTGCACAAACCAGCCAGGATCAGCAAACCGACGGCGAAGACGCCGCTCCGTCCAGCGTTATAGATGGGCAAGCCAAAACCATTGATTTCAAAGAGAGAGTCAAAAGAAGAATTCAGCATAATCTGGTTTATAAAATATCGGCTATCGTGTTGGCGGCTTTGTTGTGGACGTATGTGACGGCTAGTCAGAATCCATTAACCGAGGCTACCTATACCATCCCCATTGAACAAAGAAATTTGTCCTCGGAATTGGCGCTTATGGAGCAAAATTATCAGGTGCAGATCCGTGTGCAAGGTAATTCTACAGTGATTAATACGTTAACCACTAAGGATTTTGCTGCGTATATTGATTGTACCGGGGTGATGGCTGGCGAAGCAACTTTACAGGTGAAAGTGGATTTGCCTGCTGGCGTGCAATTGGTTTCCCAAAGTCCGGAGACCATTGACGTTTCTATTGAAAATGTGGTATCGGAAGTTTTTCCTGTGGAATTGAAAATCATCGGTCAACCGGCGGAAGGTTTTGCCTTGATGGATGCCGTTCTTACCCCATCACAGATCACTTTATACGGCCCCGCGGAGTATATGCAACAAGTAAATTGCGTCTTTGTTAGCGCCGACGTGACCGATGTGGAAAGCAGCTATAACCAGAATCTATCTTTGGAAGTGTTGGATGCCGCGGGCAACAATATCAGCCAGTGGTTTAACATTGCGCCTTCCACTTGTAACGTTGTGATTCCCATTTCCGCATCGATGCCGGAAAAAGATGTGGCGGTATCGGCAGTGATCAACGGTAAACCTGCCACCGGTTTTCAGATTAGCCAGATCGTGGTAGAGCCGTCTACGGTAAAAGTTCTGGGCGATATGGAATATTTGAATCAGCTATACTATATTGAAACCCAACCGATAGATGTGAGCGGCTTACGGGAAAGCGTAACCCGTACGGTGGATTTGGCGGCTGTTAACGGGATCACGTTGAGCACGTCCAGCGTTACGGTGGCGATTAAAATCGATGCGGTTTCTACCGCTTCTTTAACCAAAGATTTGGTACATGTGGAAAATCTAGCGGATACGTTAAGCGCCGAGGTGCCCAATGTGACGGTGGATATTGTCGTTTCCGGCCCCGAAACGTTAATACAAGATTTGGATCCCACGCGAGTAGTTCCATATGTGGATTGTTCAAACATTACCGAACCCGGTAGCTATACGTTACCGATCAGCGTTTCGCTACCGGCTAATATAAGCGTTGCGTCATGTGATCCTGGAGAAATTACGGTGCAGATCAGCGAGATAAACGGCGAAGGCGCGGGGGAGGAAAATGACGCCCCCAGCGGCGAAGAAGAAACCGATAACAATTCTGCCGGTGAAAGCGTAGGCGCGGAATGAACCGGGAACAAGCTGCAGCCATTACACTAAAAATACCTTTACGGCAGCTGCATAGTCAAGTAGAGGAAGAAGAGATGTTGCGCCGGCTAGCCGCACATAAAATGCGAATAAAGCCGCGGGAAATTTATCGATTCCGCCTGCGCAAAAAGTCTTTGGATGCGCGCGATAAAAACAACTTGCTATTTTTATATCAAGTGGAAATCAATGGCGGAGCAGAAGAGCCGCTGCGCTGGCCGCAGGTGAAAGCCGTATCCATAGCGCCTATGGTGGTCGGTTTGGGGCCTGCCGGCTTATTTGCCGCTTTGGCTTTGGCGGAGGCTGGCTTACGGCCTACGGTGATTGAAAAAGGCCAGCCCGTGTCAGAACGTCTGGCTACGGTGCAACGTTTTTGGCAGACCGGCTGTTTGGATTATCACAGCAATATTCAATTCGGTCAAGGCGGCGCCGGGGCTTTTTCTGACGGTAAGCTTACTAGCCGAAGCAAAGACGTATTGGCGCGCCAGGTTTTTACCTTGCTGCAACAATATGGCGCCGATCCGGCTATTGATTATTGGTATAGGCCGCATATTGGCAGCGATCGTTTGCCGGCGATTATCGATGCAATATGCCGCCGAATTGTTGATTTAGGCGGCAGGTTGTTGTACCAGACTTGTTTAACGGATATGGAAATCGTCCATGGGCGTTTACGATCCGTCACTTTGGAACAGGATGGCGTACAGTGGCAAACCGCCGTAGAAAATTTGATTCTGGCAACCGGCAACGGCGCCCGGGATATATATCGCATGGCCCACAGGCATAGGTTAGCTATGGAGGCGAAACCGTTTGCTATTGGATTGCGTTTGGAGCATAGCCAGGAAAAAATCGACTACGCCCGTTATGGCGCTTTTGTCGGCCATCCGCTATTATCTGCCGCCGATTATCAGCTTACCTTTCGTAATCCGGCAGACGGGCGAGGTGTGTACACGTTTTGTATGTGTCCCGGCGGCTTCGTGGTTAACGCTTCGTCGGCGGAAGCGGCTTTGGTAACCAATGGCGCTTCGCAAGCGGCTCGCGATAGCGGAAGGGCCAATAGCGCGGTGGTGGCGGCGGTATCTCCAGGCAGAGATTTTGGCGCCGGGCCTTTGGCTGGTATGGAATGGCAAATCTTGTTAGAGGAACAGGCGTATCAATTGAGCGGTAGCTATGCTTTGCCTAGTCAAAGCGTGGAAGAATTTTTAGCCGGGCAACCGGCAAGAAAGTCTTTGTATGGCTTTAGCCCTTGTAGTTGCGGCGTGGTGAACGCTGATTTGCGGCGTTTGCTTCCTGACGCCTTGGCTAATGCCATAGCCGATGCCATTTGCTATTGGCAAAGGCAAATCCCTGGCTTCCACCAGCAGGGGTTTTTAGCGGCTATTGAAACCAGAACTTCGGCGCCGGTGCGCCTGTTGCGTGGCGAGAATCGCCAAAGTTTGTCGGTAGAAGGACTATATCCGGCAGGCGAGGGGGCGGGCTATGCAGGCGGAATCGTGAGCAGCGCCATAGATGGATTAAAAAGCGCTTATGCGCTTATGGAAAGGATAGGAACACTATGAGTAGAAAATTTGGAACCGATGGAATACGCGGCAAAGCGGGGGTGGCGTTGACGCCTGAATTGGCGTATCGGCTAGGATTGGCTGCCGCTGTGGCTTTAACCGATAATAATAAGCAAAAATCTACTATTTTAATTGGCAAGGATACTCGTATTTCCGGCGATATGTTGGAATCTGCTTTGGCTGCAGGTTTGACTGCCGCCGGCGTGGACGTGGTGTTGTTGGGAGTGATTCCCACCCCCGGAGTGGCGGCGCTATTACGCCATTTACAAGGAGATGCCGCCGCGGTGATTTCGGCTTCGCATAATCCGTATTTTGATAACGGCATTAAATTTTTTGCCCGTGGCGGATATAAATTGCCGGATCAAACGGAGGATAAGCTGGAATCGCTTTTAGCCAATCCTCAAGATATTCCCCGTGCAACGGAGGATCATATTGGCCGGATTCATGTATATCCACAGGCTATTGAGACATATGCGAAATTGTTACTGGAGCGACAAAGCCCAGATTTGACAGGTATGAAAATTGCTTTAGATTGCGCCAACGGCGCTTCTTGGCAATTGATGCCGCCGCTGTTGCGTCGTTTAGGGGCGGATATTGTGGTATGTGGCGATCAACCGAATGGCGTGAATATTAACGATAACTGCGGTAGTACACATTTGGCTGCTTTGCAAAAACTTGTATTAGAGGAAAAAGCCGATTTAGGTTTGGCTTTTGACGGCGATGCCGACCGCCTATTAGCGATTGATGAAACCGGCGGGGAAGTAGACGGAGATTTCTTGTTGGCAATCATTGCCGCTTGGCTGAAAGAACGCGATTTACTAACTGCAAACAGGGTAGTGGTTACGCAAATGAGTAATTTGGGTTTAAAATTGGCTATGGAAAAATTAGGCGTACAGGTGGAGGAAACCAAAGTCGGCGATCGTTATGTATTGGAGAGAATGTTGGCTACTGGCGCTGTTGCAGGCGGCGAGCAATCGGGACACTTAATCCTATCTCATTATAATACCACCGGCGATGGTCCTGCCGCTGCTTTGCAGTTATTGCGTATTATCAAAGAATGTGGTCAACCTTTAAGTAAGTTGAAGGATATTATGGAGAGATTGCCGCAGGTTTTGGTAAATGTAGAGGTGGCACATAAGGAAGATTGGCATGAACAAGAGGCCATTCGGCAAGCCATCGCCGCCGGTGAGGCAGAGTTAGCTGGGCAAGGGCGGGTGCTGTTGCGTCCATCCGGCACGGAACCAGTGATTCGGGTTATGGCGGAAGGACGAGATTTGGATCAACTGCATACCGTTGTGGAGAGAATTGCACAAGCGGTAAGAGTTTCGTTAAATTGATCCTATGCCTTAAATGCTTATAAACAAAAAGAAAAACCTTGCGAGTTATGAGCTCACGTTCGTTAACTCGCAAGGTTTTTTAGCAAAAATGCTAGTTGTTGCTGTTATTGCTGTAAATGGTAGAAGAAGCGCTATTCACCGCAGAAGTCTGACCTTGGGACAGAGCATGCTCAGCGAAAGCAACCATTTTTTTAGTCATATTGCCGCCCACATAACCGTTTTGACGGGAAGACAACTGGCCTTTATCAATCTGGTCATAATTGGAAATACCCAGTTCGTTAGCAACTTCCATTTTGAAATTATTCAATGCGCTGGAAGCGGCAGGAACGGAAGGCGTATTGTTGCTGCGCATTTAGTTTCACCTCCTTTGTGCTTGCTGAGGCTATTGTGCGCGAAAAGCATATATCTTATACCGTACAAATTTTTCCTTTTTGCATGAAATATTTTTTTTCCTAGGTATAAGGAACATTACAAAAAGAAAAACTGGCCGTAGCCAGTTTTTTAAAAGAAAATACGCATTTAGGATATTTTAAACGTGCGTTTGGCATCCTGGCGCACTGCGGCCATAAATCGAGGCAACGCTAGATAGCGACGCCAGCGGGACGGCTGTTGCACCAATCGATATAGCCATTCCAAACGCAATTTTTGAATAAATTGCGGCGCTCGTTTTAAATTGCCGCAAAGCACATCAAAGCTACCGCCTACGCCCATGGCTACCGCTGCTCCTAGTTGATGAGCGTTTTGCGCCAGCCACTTTTCTTGAAATGGCATACCCAAACCGGCAAATAGTAAAGCTGGCTGCGCCTGACGTATGGTGGCAATCACTTGATCTTCCCGATCGCGAAAATAGCCGTTTTCCGTACCTGCTATGCGTAAGCCAGGATACTGCTGTTGTAATTTTTCTCCTGCCGCCGCTGCGACGCCAGGCTGGGCTCCCAAAAGAAATATTGGCCAATTTTTTTCCGCAGCCAATTGACAAAGACGTTGCATCAAATCAATACCTGTGAGACGTTGCACGCCTTTTATGCCATATCGTTCTGCCGCCCATAAAATACCATTGCCATCTGCCGTAACCAATGCCGCCTTCTCGATGACATTGCGAAAGGTCGCATCTTGAATCGCCAGCATAACCCCTTCCGGATTTAAGGTAACGATTTGTTTCATCGGCGCTTGCTCCGGATAGGCGGCCAGCCACTGGGACGCTTGGGATAGGGCTTCATCCATGGAACATTCGTCCACTCTCACTTGTAGAATCCGCATAAAGCACTCCTGGATTTTAACGATTTTATCCGTTGCCGTTTTCCGTTTCCGGCGTGGTGGCCGTTGGCTCCTGTGGTTGCGTTGGGTCGCCCATGTTGCCATCTTCCGGCGGTAAAACGGTTTCTTCAGCGTTGCCCTGGTTGGATTCTCCCATACCGTCTTCGTTTTCAGGAACCGTGGTATCGCTGGGGATATCGTCCATATTTTCCGTCAATTTGTCGCCGGCTTCTTCTTCTTCTTCTTCTTCCACATGGGAAGGAATGGAGTAGACGCCGGTTCCGCCATCGTCCATGATGTGAAGATTGATATTTTCGTTGCCGGTAATTTCTATCAGCATATCCCGCAATTTGCTGGAAGATACCACCCAATAGGATATATATTGATTGCCATAAGGAAGATATTTACCCACTCCAGGAACGGTGTAGGTTTGCAGATTATCTATATCCATGTTCATTAAAGTGGTAGCCATCGACAGGCAATCGCTTAAGCTAAACGAGGTTGTGACGTTATCCATGGCGATAGATACCAATTGCGGGGTTTTTAGTATGGTAGATAGGGAAAGTAATTTATCCGCCAATAGTTTAAGAAATTTTTGTTGTCGTTCTATACGGCCGATATCGGCGGTAGCTGTGTCACGAAAACGTACATACCCAAGAGCATCTGTACCATTAAGGGTTTGTAGGCCGGCTTTTAGGTTAATGTTTTCCCATTGTTTATACATATCCATCTCAACATCAACTTCTACGCCGCCGATGGTATCGATCAGATCGATAAAGCCTTGGAAATCGATTAATACATAGCCGTCTATATCTACGCCAAGAAAATCTTCTATGGTTTTCATCGTTAGATTGATACCGCCATAGAAGAAGGAATGGTTGATTTTTGTTTTGGTGCTGGTTCCGGGAATTTGCACATATGTATCCCGAGGAATGGATAATAGCTTGACCGATTTATTGGTCATATCCATAAAGGCGAGGATAATCGTATCCGTTCTGCCGGCGTTTTCTCCTTCTCGATTATCGGCGCCTACCAGTAAGACGACTTTTGTACCTTCCAGGGTGACGATATCTTCCCGGGGAGGAGCGCTAATATCCTCGGAAGTAACCACTTCGCCTTCCCATTTTTCCGCGGCGGCCACCGATGTAACGAATCCTAGGTAAAAGAACCAGGCTAGGACAAACAGAAAAATAAGCGCAAAGCATATCTTTTGCAGTGTCGTTAAGCGAAGAAACCAAGAACGTTTTTGATGGATCGTCGTACGATCCTGTTCCCAAAAAGTATTATCGGTCATAATTCACCTCAAAATTAATTGCGATATATATCTACTTGGCGTTTTACTGGATCCCAGGTGAAAGTGCAACCTAAAGCTTCGGCAAAACGGACGTGTACAAGCGTGCGGTCGGCGCTATTGATGACCGGCGCATAAGGCAAGGTATAGGCAGCGCCGTTTACGGATGCGGCAGTGCTACCAATTTGTAAAACCATGGTATCGCCGCGATAGCTATAAGCCACCTGCCGTTTAACTGCATCCCATGAGACCGTCATGCCGAGAGATTCGCCGATCATTCTTGCCGGAACCATTGTATAACCGGCGCCCATAATAACGGCTTCCGTATCCATAACCACAGCTTGTCCATTTACATAAGCAGTACGGCTGCCGATCGTTAGTACGATATGACAAGATGTAGATAAGCTTTCTTTTAAGCTATCTATTTGATTTTGCAAAGCCTCAAATTGTTCCTGCACATATCCATCTACCCAACTTTTGCTGACCAACGGATCTGCGGCGGAGCCGGGATCGGCAGCGAAAGCCGGCCGTATCGCGGCGGCAAAGAGACAGAGCAAAAGCGTGGTTATCAGGAAGAATCGGGCGGTAACGGTTAGGGTTGCCGTTTTTTTCATGCTTTTACCTCGATATATGTAAATTGTCGATATATACCTCGACCGATATATCTTCGACGCCGCTGTTTTCTTTCCTGCTTTGTCCATAAATTACCAGATCTCCTTTTTGTAGATGTAATCGCTAATTTTTATGCTTTTTTGTTTTCATTCTGTTTTTTCGTAAATGTCATCTTAATATGATTATATATATTATAGCTATATAACTGACGTTATCCGCTATATTGTAAATAAATTTGGATAATATGATAGAATAAGTTTATTTTATGACTAAAAATATGCAATAAAGTCTGGAGAAAAAAATATGGACAAAGGGAAATGCAACAGGTATAATAAATTTTGCCTAAAGCAAAAACCATAAAACCTTTAGCAATGAAACAAGAAGCCAACGTCTAGCCGGTTGACTTCTTGTTTTATTTTGATTTTGATATGAAAATTCAATCTGCTGGCGGCAACTGTGTTTGTGGAAAGAGATTTAACCGAAAAACAATTCTTTGATTTGATCATTGGGTTTTGGTCCGAGATAGGTGCCGATAATAAAGAAAACCAATCCTACGGCCAAACCTAAAACGATATTGTTCATGCCATAAAAGCTAAAATCTAGCGCGCCAAGGAGCAAAAATGTAGCTACGCCGCCGATTGCGGAACAAATCGCCCCGCTAGCATTGGCGCGCGGCCAAAATAGTCCTAAGATGGTTGGCCAGAAAAATACCGCTTCCAAACCGCCCATAGCGAAAAGATTGATCCATACGATCAAATCCGGCGGTTCAATGGCGAAGATGAAGGTCACGATACCGATCACGGCGGTACACAGTATGCTGATTTTTTTCAGCTGCCGGTTATCATATTGTTTTTTGCCAAAGCGCAACAGCATATCTTTGATAATAGCGGCGGATGCCAGAATCAACAGAGAGCTAACGGTAGACATAATTGCCGCCAAAGGACCGGCAAGAAAAATACCAGCCCAAAAATTGGGTAAAATTTGCATAACGATCATGGGAATTACCGAATCGGAGGTTTCCGGGGTGCCGGTTAGTACGCCGGCAGAGAAAAAACCGGATAAATGCATACCTAACAACAAAAAACCAACCACAATCGTGCCAATGATCATAGAATTATGTAAGGCTTTGGTATCCTTAAAGCTCATAGCCCGTACAGTGGTTTGCGGTAAGCCCAGCAAACCGATACCCACAAGAACCCAATAGGAAAGAATATTGGGTTTGGCTACGGCGTTTACGTCTAGCATGGAAGGATTGGCGGCGGCAATCCGATCTACTATGCTTTCTACGCCGCCACCAGCCTTAATAATCGCGCAAGTAATGGTGATGGTGGCCACAACCATGACTACGGCCTGAATCGCGTCGGTAAATACGACGGCTCGAAAACCGCCTACGGTGGTATAAATGATGACGATAATACCGAATAAGATTAAACCGGTAAGATAAGAGTAACCGGTCATGTTTTGAAATAAAACGCCGCCGCCGATAAATTGCGCTACCATCATGGCGATGAAAAAGGCCAAAATGGCCAAAGAGGCAATCATGACCACAGCTTTCGATTGATAGCGGGCATATAAATAATCCGTTACGGTTACCGCTTTGATTCGGCGGGCAATAATGGCAAATTTTTTACCCAAAACGCCTAATGTAAAAAAGGCGGTGGGAACTTGTATCATGGCCAATAATACCCAGGCCAAACCGGTGGAATAGGCTATGCCGGGGCCGCCAATGAAGCTGCTGGCGCTAACAAACGTGGCGATTAACGTCATAGCCAGGACAAAAGCGCCTAATGAACGGCTACCGATAAAATATTCTTCCAGGAAACCGCCGCCTTTTTTACGGCCCTGCCGTGTAGTATAGGCGGCGATAAGCAACATCAATAGTAAATAAATAATAATTGGTACGATTACCGGGACATTATTCATGGTTTGCCTCCTCCCCGCCGTTTCGCGTTTGCTTCGTCGCGGTTTCATCTGGCTCATCTTCTTCAAATTGGCTCAGATCGATATGTTTAAACCCTTTCTTGACCAAGATGACTGTGCCGATGCAGCATAACGGCCAACCGACGATACAGCTGAGGAAAAACCATAACGGCAATCCCAGCACGCGTATGGGGGAATCGGCAAAACCGTAGGCGGTAGCGTACCACCAGATGAAAAATAATACATACAGGAGGACGGTAAGCAGCGCTTCTTTTTTAAGCTGCTTATTAATTTCTTTAAGACTCTTTTTCATAGCTCACCATTCTTTTTCATTTTTTTTGCCGCCACAGCAGTTTTGCTTTTGGAAAAGCAACGGCGATTCGCCAAGTTACGGCAAAGTTTGATTAACATTTGTTGCCGCTGCTTTGCCGCATGGACAAAACGAAGGCCCCGGGCACTTTTCCACCTTCCCAGGGGGCCGATATTAATACATAATAAAGGATATTTATTTTTTTGTCAATATAACGTTATGGAGCTTCTTTTGTTAAAAAAAATTCCTATTTGTTTAAAGGTCATATTTTCATGGTATATTAAAAAATTTTACATACTTGTCTTGTTGAATATAGCCATCGTTTGCACTATATGACAGGTTGTCATCAGTTTTTTGTTTGATTTTCATATTTTTTATAAAAAATAAGTAACATCCGTTTTGTCCCATTATATAAAGATGATGAAGAAAAACAATAGGCGGCAAGCGACAAGCGGAATTCTCGAGGTTCGCCGCTGTCAACGACCAGCAGCGGGTTGGTTTTCGCCGCTGTCGCTGGTCATATACAGCAGCACGCCGGTAAAGATGACGATGAGGCCGGCGGCTACGCTGGCGGCAGGATACTCATGCAAAAACAACGCCACCCAAATTGGGCCAAGAATGATTTCCCATAAGGCGATGATGGAAGCTTTTTGCGGACGTATGCTGCGGCTTCCCAAATTAAACAACGTATAACCGCCGCCCACTTGCACGGCTCCTAAAAATAACAGCAGCGGCCAATCCTGCAAGGAAACCGTCGCTAAATCCATTATGCTTGGCGGCAAAAAGGCAAAAATCAATATGGCCGAGGTTAAATTGGCAATAGCGGTGACGGCTAGCGGATTGTAATCCCTGAGCTGATTGGCGCTATATGTAATAGCGGCAAACAACAGTCCTTCGCCAATACTTAGTAAATTGCCAAAAAAATGGCTTTCTTCACCGCCATCCAGCATAAATAGAACAATGCCGGCAATAATGATGATAATAGCTGCATAAGTTTTGGGCGGAAAACGTTTTTTTTGCCAAATCGCTAGTAAAAATAGCCATACGCAACTGGTGTACTGCATGCCGACGGCAATAGCGGCGGACGTCAGTTTTAAACAAATCATCAGGATCAGAGATAAGGCGCAATAGGATAAACTGTAAACAAGCAACCATCGATTCCAATATAGCTTTCGCCAAGGAATAAAGGGGGCGAAACACAGACCGGCGATTAACGCACGAATACCTGCCAACAACAACGGATCCAAAGAGATATATTTGACCAGAGGCGCATTGGTGCTCCAGCATAAAGCAGCCATAAACACCAAAAAGCCTCCTGAAAATTGTTTTTTACAATCCATATGCATGCACCTATCCTTTTTTTAACGACAAGATGTCCTAAACTGTTATGGATTACCATGATAGCTGACGCCAGGGACTTGTTAGAAGATCAAACGCTTTGCCCATCTCGATTAAGGAAGCATACCGTTTATTGATAAAAACCTGCTGTAGATATTGGCATTAGATATTGGCGCTGGTAATGGCGTTCTTTGAGTTGTGATCAGAATTTTTTGCCTATATGTAAATTTATGTTTTTTCCTTATCTGATTTAGCCAAAAGCTAGGTTTTCCCATTATTGCTTCCAGGCCGGCGTTTGCTGCAATTTTTGCTCTATGTCTAGTTTCTTGGCCGAATATTATCATAAAAAATAAATGAAGTCAATGTGTTTGTTTTGGCAACGCAAGATAAGGCTGCGGAAGAGCGTGTGGCAATGGAGTGATCCAGGGGTAGGGGAAGAGAAAAGGGAAGAGGGTCATGTTTTTTTGCTGGTTCCAGTCCCAGCCTATATGTTATAATAAATAAAATGCCAGCGTAGAGAAGCTATTGGAAAATTTGCTATCGATGGGAGGAATTCATATGTCTGTGGTAGCTGCAGTGGTTTCGCCACATCCACCTTTGCTTATTCCATCGGTGGGCCAGGGGGAAGAAGGCAAAATTGCCGCCGTAGGCGATGCTTTGCGCCAAGCTATGGCCGATGCAGCGGCTTTGCATCCGGAAACCGTAGTTTTGTTTAGTCCGCATAGCGTTTGTTATAGCGATTGTTTTCATATTTCGCCGGGGCTGCGGGCGTATGGCGATTTATCTCGCTTTGGCGCTCCGGAGGCCAGTGTGGAAACCACTTATGACGAAGAGCTGGCTGTTGAAATCAAAAATTGCGCCGGGGAATTGGGCGTGGCTGCAGATCGATTGGCCGAAAAAGATCCTAGTTTGGACCATGGTACGTTAATACCCTTGCTTTTTTATGGGCAGCCTGGCGCGGCTTATCGTTTGGTGCGTGTCGGTATTAGTAATTTAGATGCGTTGTCCCATTATCGTTTTGGTCAGGCTGTGGCTCAGGCTGCCGAAAGGTTAGGCCGCCGTATTGTCGTGATTGCCAGCGGAGATCTCTCTCATAAATTAAAAGCGGATGGCCCCTATGGGTATCATGCGGCGGGCCCAGCCTTTGACCGGCAGGTAATGGCGGCTTTGCGTCAGGCGGATTTCCTGTCGTTGTTAAATATTTCTCCAGAATGGATGGAGCAGGCCGGCCAATGTGGTTTGGGTTCCTTCTGGATCATGGCCGGCGCTTTGGATAGTTGTCGTTTGGCGGCCGGACATTTTGCTTATCAAGGGCCGTTTGGCGTAGGATATGGAACGGCTTTTTATCGTGTGGCGGGGGTAGACCGGCAACGCCGTTTTGGTAGCCAATATTTGGAAGCGCAAAGACGGGAAGTTGCGGCGCGGCACGACGCGGAGGATCCATTTGTGGCGTGGGCAAGACAATGCGTTGAACACTACGTGAAAAAAAATGAGATTTTGCCCCTGAATAACCATTTGCCAGAAGAAATGTTGCAAGAAAAAGCAGGGGTTTTTGTTTCTTTAAAAAAATTTGGCCGCTTAAGGGGATGTATAGGTACCCTGGTAGCGCAAACCAACTGCATAGCGGCAGAGATTTGTCATAATGGAATTGCCGCCGCCACGGAGGATCCTCGTTTCTCGCCAGTGACGAAAGAAGAATTGGCGGATATCGTGTATAGTGTCGACGTTTTGGGGCCGATCGAAGCCATAGATTCTCCATCGCAATTGGATGTGAAGCAATATGGCGTCATTGTTGGCGACGGTTATCGCCAAGGCGTATTGCTGCCAGATTTGCCTGGCGTGGAAACGGTGGAAGAACAAATCGCGATTGCCCGGCAAAAAGCCGGCATTCCTATGGGACGGCCGATTCGTCTAAGCCGGTTTCAGGTGGTGCGTCATCAATGATCGCCGTTTGCCCTTTATGTCCACGACATTGCGCGCTTGCGCCGGAACAGATTGGTTTTTGTTTGGCCCGGAAAAACCAACAGGGGCGCATCGTTGCCGCGAATTATGGACAAGTGACCGCTTTGGCTTTGGATCCACTGTGGAAAAAGCCTTTGGCCCGCTTTTATCCCAATGGCTATGTGCTTTCTGTGGGTAGTTATGGGTGTAATCTACGTTGCCCATTTTGTCAGAACTACAGCATTTCCATGGATAGGATGGCGCCCGCTAGGTTTATTCGTCCAGATCGGTTGACGGAACAAGGAGTACGTCTTCGCAACCAGGGCAATATCGGTTTAGCCTTTACCTATAACGAACCTTTGGTAGGTTATGAATATGTAATGGACTGCGCTAAGTTGGCGCGCCAGGCCGGCCTGCATACCGTGTTGGTAACCAATGGTATGATCGAGCCTGCTTATTGGCAAAACTTGTTGCCGTTTATCGATGCGGTAAATATAGATTTAAAAGCATTTGATCCATATTTTTACCAACGAATCGGTGGGGATTTCGCTACCGTTAAACAGAATATCGCCTGGACTTGCGGGCATAGCCATATGGAAATCACCGCGTTGATTATCCCTGAAGAAAACGATCGGGAAGGGGATATAGATGCTATGGCCGCCTGGTTGGCTTCTTTGGATCCAGATATACCCCTTCATCTTAGTCGTTTTTTCCCCCGTTATCAGTGGAAAGACCGGCAGCCTACCGCCATATCCCGTATCTATCGTTTAGCCGATGTCGCTAGAGCGCATTTGAAATATGTATATTGCGGAAACTGTTAATATGATTTTTACATTCCTAGATATTTTTATGAAAAAGCGGTATAACCGCTTTTTTCTTTTATATAAAATAAAATAAAAAAATAAAAAATGATGAACTTTTTTAGCATGATAAGCGTCTCCATTATGGATTTTTGTTGAGAAAAGATGATAAATAGCCAAGATTTATGATTTTAATAAAAACTTAAATGTTTTACCGCTTTGTTTTTAATAATCATCCCGTTAGAATAAAACCATACGGATTGGCAAGAAAAAAGCTTAATCGTATTTGGTATTTCATTATCTAGGAAGGTGCGACTATGAAAATTTTGATTTTAACCGGAAAATTTGGTATGGGACATTATTCCGCCGCTATGACTTTAGCGGAACAAATCCAAACGTTTGATCCGCATATGGAGATTACGGTGAAAGATATATATGAAATTGCCTATCCTGAGTATTGTGAAATGTTTTATCGTTCTTATATGTCTTTGGTTAGTAAAGGTAGTAAATTATATAATTTTGCCTACAAAAAGGCCGTTCATAGTAAATTCTTGAAGAAAAAGAAAACTGGCGGTAATAAATTGCAATGGCAAAAAGGGCATATGGTTCATATGTTACGCAAAACCATACAAGAAATAAATCCGGACGTCATTATATCTACTTATTCTTTATGTGCTAAATTGGTAGCGGATTATAAGTGGCAAAGCGGTGATAACATTCCGTTGATTACTTGTATTACCGACGTAAGTATCCATAATGTTTGGATCAATCCTGGTACCGATATTTATTTGGTGGGGGCGCATGAGACAAAAGAGAGCTTGATGGAGGCGGGTGTGCCTCCGGAGCAGATTTTTATTAGTGGTATTCCAGTGAAAAGCGTCTTTGGGCAAACGGTTTCAACGGAAGCGATAGAAGATGCAAAAACAAAAGAGATATTAATTATGGGCGGTGGTTTAGGCTTGTTGCCGCGACAAAACCAGTTTTATCAAGATTTGAATTCGTTGCCCAATGTGCATACCACTATCATCGTAGGTAAAAACGAAAAATTGCGAAAAAAGCTCAGCGGCAAGTATGATCATATTTCCGTAATCGGCTACACGGATCGAGTTGTGGATTATATGCGTCAGGCTGATCTTTTGATTAGCAAAGCCGGCGGTATTACCATGTTTGAGGCCATTCACAGCCAGCTGCCATTGCTTATTTTTCAACCTTTTTTAGAGCAGGAAATCCGTAATGCCCATTTTTTACAAGAAAATGGCTTAGCCTATGTTTTGCAGGAGCAGGACGGGGCGGCAAAACAAATTGCAGCGATTCTGATGGACGATCAAGGATTGGCTTTAATTCGGGAAAATATGCAACGCTTGTGCCGCAGTTTGGATCAAGAGGCTTTATGCCGTTGCCTTAGCAAGCTGAGCGCCAGTTCCCGTAGCGGCAGGACAAAACAGAGGATAGCGTAATGAAAATATTGCTGTTGATTGGCGTGGCAATTTTGATAGCGGTGTTGGTTTACGCCGGGATTCCCACCCTTTATTATAAATATTGCCGTTGCAATACGCCGTTGCGCGGCAATAAAAAACAAATCATTCTTACGTTTGATGATGGACCAGACCCGCGGTATACGTGGGAATTGTTAAAAATTTTACAAACGTATCAGGTCAAAGCCGCATTTTTTGTTCTGGCGGAAAAAGCGGAACGAAATCCACAATTGATTCGGGAAATGTTAGCGCAAGGGCATATGGTGGGGGTGCATGGTTGGAATCATCGGCAAACCTTGTTTGCTTCCTACCGGCGGTTATCGCAGGATTTACATCAGGCGTTAAACGTTTTGCATAAAATTGGTTGCTGTCCCTTATATTATCGTCCGCCGCATGGTTATATCAATTTATCCCTATTGTTTTTATTACGAAAAAGCCGTTTACATCTATTGTTGTGGACGGTTATGGCACAGGATTGGCGGCAAAATACCACCGGAGAGCAAATCTTAGGCAAATTGCGCCATCGTTGTCGCCCAGGTTCATTAATTTGTTTGCATGATTCCGGAGAAGGTAGCGGTGGCGCCCCCGGCGCCCCTCAGCGCACATTGGCAGCAGTGAGACGTTTTGTGCCGCAAATGCAAGCCTTGGGCTATCAATTCGTTTTACCGCTGCAATAGCTATACGTACGAAAAAAAGGATGAACGATATGGAAAGATTTGTCGTTAATAAAAAACGTCAATGCCTGGGCATTGTTGCGATAGCGACGATTTTGGCCATAACCTTTTATTTTATATTTCGTGGTCAAGATTTACCCCAATTGCTTCCGTTGCTGCAGTCTTTGCAACCTGTATATTTGCTCGCCGCTGTTTTGGCGATGTTGGCTTTCTTTGCTTTTGAGGCTTTTAGCTTGCATATTCTATTGGCAGCTTTGCACTATCGCCCAGGATTCTGGCGTTGCTATAGTTATTCGCTGATTAATTTTTATTTTAGCTCTATTACGCCTGGTTGCTGCGGCGGACAGCCGTCGCAACTTTACTATATGAAACGCGATGGTATTGGTTTGGGTAGCTCGTCGTTGGCGGTATTGCTGTTTAACGTCGCCTATCATTTGTCGGCCATGGCGATCATTACCTGTGCTTTGCTTTGGGGAGGCAAAACCTTGCTTGAAGATTTGGGTGTGGTCAAATATTTGCTGGTTTATGGTATAGCCGCTCAATCTTTATGCGTAGCCGTATATACGTTTATGGTATTCTCTCCAAAAATAGCTCCGCTCGTGGTGAAGAAGGCTATTCGTATATTAGCAAAATTACGAATCGTCAAAGACCAGGCCGCTACGGAACAAAAAATGATTAATCAATTCAATCAATATCAAAAAGGTGTCAGCTATATTAAAAAACATCCGGTGATTTTATTGAAGTTATTTGCCATAACCACTGGTCATTTGCTAGCTTTGTATTCGGTTCCTTTTTGGATTTATAAAGCTTTAGGATTAAACGCATATAGTTTACCGGCGATGCTAGCCATACAAACCGTTTTGACGTTATCGTTGGAATCGTTGCCCATTCCTGGAGGGGCAGGCGTTGCCGAAGCCAGCTATTTATTGGCGTACGGCCATGTTTTTGGTCCTGCCTTAGTCGTGCCGGCTTTGCTGTTGTGCCGGGGCGTGAATTACTATGGCGGTTTATTGGCTGGCGGTTTGGTTTCCGCTTACGCCCATAGTAAGCGATTGCACTTGCAACGCTTGCGGCCACGCTTAGGTAAAATGATGATATCTTCCGGTAAAACGGTTGCATCTTAGCGAAGTTGGGCGTTTTTGCTGATCGCTTTATGGGGGTATTGGATATACAAAAAATATTTTGGGGAGGATCGCTATGGTATTGTTGCAGGCTGTTGATTTGGTAAAAACTTATAGCGGTAGATTAGGCGGACGCCGGTATAGCGCTTTAGATAAAGTCAATTTTCAGGTGGAACAGGGGGAATTCACGGCGGTTATGGGGGCTTCTGGTTCCGGAAAAACTACGTTGCTGAATTTGTTGGCTTCTTTAGATAAGCCCAGCCAAGGGGATGTTATTTTAAATGGTCAAAGCTTTCGCAGTATTGATGAGCGGCGTTTGGCTGCCTTTCGCAGGCAAAATTTAGGTTTTGTATTTCAGGATTATAATTTGCTGGATACGTTTACGGTTCGAGATAATATTTTATTGCCGTTGGTGTTAAATCGCGCTGCCGTAGAGGACATGGAAAAGCGTTTGATTCCTTTGGCCAGCCGTTTAGGGTTGGAGAGCTTACTGGACAAATTTCCCTATGAAATTTCCGGCGGAGAACAACAACGAACCGCAGTGGCCCGGGCAATGATTACCAATCCTAAATTATTGTTGGCCGACGAACCTACCGGCGCTTTGGATTCTCGATCCTCCGCTAATCTATTAGATATTTTCAGCGAGTTTAACGCCCAAGGACAAACCATTGTTATGGTAACCCATAGCGCTTTTGCCGCCAGTTTTTCCAGCCGGGTACTGTTTATTCAAGACGGTCGTTTGCTTACGGAGATTTATCGTGGAGATGAGCCGCGACGGGCATTTTTCGATCGTTTGGTGAACGCTTCTTCATCATTGATGGATGGAGGTGCAAACGTTGGCTAATGGGTTTTATTGGAAATTGGCCGTGCATAACGTAAAAAACAATCGCGTGATGTACGGTCCTTATTTTTTTGCTTCGACAGTGATGTCCGCCGTATATTTTATCATTCTTAATGTCGTTTTTAACCGTAGTATTGCGAATATGTCATATGGTGCAACCATTCAGGCTATGTTTACTTTGGGTATTGTAGTGATGACGCTGTTCGCCATAGGCTATATCTTTTATATTAACGGCTTTTTGATCAGACGACGCAAAAAGGAATTTGCTTTGTACGGCATTTTGGGTTTGGAAAAACGTCACGTATTGCGGATCATTATTTGGGAAAACGTGATTGTAAACGGTTGCTCTTTGATTGCGGGTTTATTGTCAGGGGCTGTTTTGGGTAAATTGGTAATGTTTTGCCTGTTGCGTGTCCTGTCTACCGCTCCTGGGAGTTATTACCAAATTTCTTTGCCCGCTTTGTTGCTCACCTGCTTTACTTTCGGCATTATTTTCATCGCCACGACCTGTTATAACGCTCTACAAGTACATTTGGCCCGTCCTGTGGACTTATTACATGGGGCCAAAAAAGGAGAAAAGAAGTTGCGCGGCGTCATTCCTTTAAGCCTGCTGGGTCTGTTGATTCTTGCTTTCGCCTATATATTGGCTATTGTGGTGGAATCGCCGGGAATTGCGATCAGTTTGTTTTGGCCAGATGTAATTTTGGTAATTATCGCTACTTGGCTATTGTTTGTAGTAGGCTGCTATTTTGTGTTAAGTCGCTTGCAAAAGAATAAAAAATTCTATTATCGTCCGGAAAATTTTATCACTGTCTCTGGGTTATTGCATCGGCTGCGGCGGAATGCTTCCGGTTTGGCCAATATTTGTATCTTGTCTACGATGGTGATCGTCACCGTTTCTTGCTGCACCGCTTTATTTTTCGGGCAAGAGTCGATTCTACGGCAATGGCATCCGGCGGATGTAATCATCGGTTTTGTAGATCAGGGAGAAACGGCGGCCCAGGTGATGCAACAAGCTTGGCAGCTGAGCGAAGAAACGGCGGCTCAATCAGGTTTGCAACTAACCCTTGTGGAGCAGCTTACGCCTTCGGAATTGACGTCCACGCATTATAGCGGTATCTTTGGCGAACATCAGTCATCTGATTATAGCTATCTTGCGTTTAATGTACAAGGCAATAGCGAAGAGATTACCCCATGGTTAGCCAATCTGTTGAGCCAATTGCCGAAAACTGGTTCATCCGGCTATATATACAGTGAAATTTTTAGCGAACGTGCAGAAAGTTATGCCTTATATGGCGGCCTATTGTTTTTGGGCGTATTTTTTGCTTTGCTTTTTCTTACCAATACTGTGCTAATTATTTATTTCCGGCAAGTATCGGAAAGCTATGATGATCGGCGCCGGTTTGTGATTATGCAACAAGTGGGTATGGATGATCAAGCGGTAAAACAAACGATTCAACGACAAATAAGAACGGTATTTTTATTGCCGTTGTTAGGCGCTTTGCTGCACGCGGCAGCGGCCAGTCCGATGTTGATTACTATGCTAGAGGCGTTTCAGTTATATAATTCTTGGGTTACGTTAGCTTGCGTCGCTGGTACGGGTTTGGCTTTTATCGTTTTTTACCTTTTGGTATGTAAATTGACTGCCCGTACGTGCTATTCTATGTTAAAATGTTAATTATTTTATATGTCAAAACCCCCTAGTATCCATTATGGGCATAGGGGGTTTTGCATCGGGGTGGTTTAATCTTGTTCTTGCGCTAAGTGACTAAAATAATCGTAATATGGCGCTAAAAAACTATATCCTTGTATTAGTCGTTGCGCCAAGTCTGGGGAAAAAATATCACGGCCAGCCGGTTCTTCATGACACAAGGAAAGACTTTTTTTGTTGTACCAATCCCGTAATAAGGGGCCGGGGTCGCCTTTAGAACGCACATAGCTAGGACCTTCTAGTGTAAACTCCGTTTGTTCTTGGAGCAGGCGCGCTAATTTAGAAAGCGTTTGGGGTTGACGATCTATCTTGGCCCGATGTTTGGCCATCAACGCCGGTTTGGCTTGATAGTAGCCCAAACCATAACTCCAGCTTGCCGCCGTTAATTCGAACCAAAACGTTAACCGAGAGGACATATCCTCTTCCGTCTTTTGGCTAAAGGTAAACCATAAACGATCTTTGTAAGGCCCACGCCCGCGGCTACGGCGAGTATCCCGATAAATTCGACAGACCTTTGGTTCCAAATCAAACTGTGGATAATGATTTTGAAAGGTCTCATAGGTTTCTGCAGCCAATTGGCGCATAGGCGTAAGCAAATATTGGCGATATTGCTGCTTATGTTCTTCAAACCAGCTTTTTTCGTTATATATGCCGATACCTTTTAAAAAAGCCAATGTTTGCGGCGTAAACCCCTGAAACATAAAAATTCTCCTTTTATATTTATTTTAATATTGTAACAAAATATTTTATTATAATGAAAGGGACGCTTATGCGCCCCTTTTATTATAATAGGTTGATATTATGCCAAGGCGTTGGTCGTTGGACTTACATCTGATAACATAAGCCGTACACAACCTACTTTGTCCCAAATTGCTTACAGACGGGCAGCCAAAGTGGCAATTTCTTTTTTCGCTTCGGCAGTTTTGTTTTGATCTCCTTGGAAGGAACCGGTGCAATAGCCGCCACAATACTGCCAACCAAGATATGCACAAATCGCTTGTATATGGCCGGCAATTGCCTCATATTGGGCAGCCGGAGGCGGCGTACCGCCGATTGCGATAACCGCTACCTTTTTCTGTTTGGCCTTTAGTTGATCCACTTTGGCAAAGAAACGGTCGATAACCGCTTTAAGCTGTGCGGTAATCCCCATGAAATAAACCGGGGAAGCAAAAACTAAAGCGTCTGCTGCAATGATTTTGTCTAAAAGTTCGCCACAATCATCTTTTTGCACGCAGGTTCCACCATTTTGTTTGCAGGCAAAACAAGATTTGCAGGCGCCGATTTTCAGGGAAGCAATGTTAACCGTGTCAATTTTGCTGCCGGCCGGCAAGGCTTCCGCCAACATTTTTAACGCTTCCGCCGTGTTACCCGCCGCTCTCGGGCTGCCATTTAATAGTACGATATTCATGTTTCCTACCTCCTTATGTTATATATAAAACAAAAGTATACGTTCAAAGTATGGTTTTTTTATTTAACTTTAATTATAACACATGAGAATAAATTTTTCTATAGTAAATAAGGAAAAGGATGCGTTTAATATTTTTAAAAAAAAACAAGGTCATCGACGAAATAGCCAGAAATATTATAGTTGGCTAGAAAAAAACGAGCGGTTCTTTTGTGTGAAAAGGTTCGCTTATCCTAACCGCCGCCGTCTTGAATTGAACAGAAAGGAGTTTTTAACTTGAATTACACCAATGAAGTTACCAATATGTGCGCTGTGGCCAAAGGCGCCGATCATGGTCCGGCGCCTATTCCGGAAGAGGGCAAATGGGTTGCCGCCAAGCAAATCGGCGATATTTCCGGTTTGACCCATAGCGTGGGCCGCTGCGCTCCCCAACAAGGCGCATGTAAGCTCACCTTAAATATTAAAAACGGTATCATTGAGGAAGCTTTGGTGGAAACCTTGGGTTGTAGTGGTATGACCCACTCCGCAGCGATGGCGGCGGAAATTTTGCCGGGAAAGACCATACTGGAAGCTCTAAACACCGATTTGGTGTGCGATGCAATTAATGTAGCTATGCGGGAAATCTTTTTGCAAATCGTCTATGGTCGCAGCCAAACCGCCTTTTCCGAAAATGGCTTGCCCATCGGCGCTAGTTTGGAGGATTTAGGCAAAGGTATGCGTAGTCAAGTCGGTACTACTTTCGGTACCAAGGCTAAAGGCGCTCGTTATCTGGAAATTGCCGAGGGCTATGTGACCAAGTTGGCTTTGGATAAAGATGCGCAAATCATCGGCTATCAGTTTATCCATTTGGGTAAAATGATGGATTATATTAAAAAAGGTATGGATGCAAACGAAGCCTTGGCCAAAGCGACCGGAAAGTACGGCAGATTTGATGAAGCCGCTACTTATATTGATCCCCGGCAAGAATAGAAAAGGAGGCGCGACCATGGCATTATTTGAAAGTTATGAAAGAAGAATTGATAAAATTAACATAGTTTTATCCCAATATGGCCTCGCTTCGCTGGAAGAAGCGGCGGAACTCTGTCATCAAGCCGGTATAGATCCCTATAAAATGGTAAAAGAAATACAACCTATTGCTTTTGAAAACGCTTGTTGGGCCTATACGTTAGGCTGTGCCATCGCATTGAAAAAGGATTGTCGGGATGCCGCAGCGGCCGCCGAAGCCATTGGCCTGGGCTTACAGGCATTTTGTATTCCCGGTTCTGTGGCGGAAAACCGCCAGGTCGGTATAGGACACGGCAATTTGGCGGCGATGTTGTTGCGGGATGAAACCCAATGCTTTGCCTTTTTGGCCGGTCATGAATCTTTTGCTGCGGCAGAAGGGGCGATCGGTATTGCCAAAAGCGCCAATACCGTGCGGAAACAGCCATTGCGCATCATTTTAAACGGTTTGGGCAAAGATGCAGCGATGATTATTGCGCGGATTAACGGCTTTACTTATTGTCAAACCAAATTTGATTATTATACCAGCGAATTGAAGATAGTCCGGGAGATTCCGTATTCCACTGGCGAACGGGCGAAAGTACGTTGCTTTGGCGCGGATGACGTGCGGGAAGGCGTGGCGATTATGCATCATGAAGGCGTGGATGTTTCTCTCACCGGTAACTCCACCAACCCCACGCGCTTCCAGCATCCAGTGGCTGGTACGTATAAAAAAGAATGTATCGAGCAGGGAAAACGGTATTTCTCTGTGGCTTCCGGCGGCGGCACCGGCCGTACTTTGCATCCGGATAATATGGCGGCTGGCCCGGCTTCGTATGGTATGACTGATACCATGGGACGTATGCACTCCGACGCTCAATTTGCCGGTTCCTCGTCCGTACCGGCACATGTGGAAATGATGGGCTTTATCGGTATGGGTAATAATCCAATGGTCGGCGCTACAGTGGCTTGTGCTGTAGCGGTAGCAAAAGCGTTGAATCATAAATAATGTTGAAAGATATTAAGCGGGCTTGCTGGCGGATATCGACGGCAGCGTCGCACATATAGCAAATAAAACGATAAATTGAGGCTAATGTCAACCACCGACAAGAACGTATTGAAAACAAACTAACTTTAACGGCTGGTAGATAGGTTATGTCAGAAAGTGGGCAAGAGGTCAAAGACTTTTTGTCCGCTTTTTCTATACCGTATGGAACAATAAAGCGGCATTTTTACGCTTACGAAGGATATTATATTGCTTGCTGCTCTGTTTCTAGCATCTGTAAATTGCACAAATCAAGGCTTTTTGTCCGTCTAACTATCCACTTTGACATAGCAAATTGTTATGTATTTGAATACAATTTTCGAGGGTAGGGGTACTCAGCTTTCAAATCTGAAAAGCAGTATAACTAAGGTACGCTACTCTCTATCGCGTCACACATCATCATATATTAAAGGCGCAAGCTGTCTATCCGGTTGCGCTTTCTTGACTGCTTAAAAGCAATGACGGGGAAATTGTTAAGGCTGTGAAACGTACAGTTTGTCCTTGACAGATTTTTCTGGCTGTGTGCTACTTAGCATCTGTCAAAGCGGAACTAGTGTAAGGATTTAGCCAAAAATGCTTTGCGGTACATCGTTCATATTCTCTCGAAAATAGGACAAATATTTAATATAGCCGCTATAGTTTTTAATGACCGCGTTTACCGCTTTCGACTCTCATGCGGCTGTTTTTTCGGTGGCGTTATAAGAACCAATTTATACACGCTATTTTTCGTTCTTGATCGGCTCTTTTTTTCGCATTCAGTGCAAAGTAATCTTTGATCAGCGGAAAATTGCGCTTTGACTAATACATATCGTTTGATTTCTGCTTTGCTGTAATCAAGATACTGTTGCAGAAACAGAACTATTTGCCGTTATCCGGCAAACGCAGCAAGATAACGGCTAATCGTTTGCTTTCCACAATTACCATTTTTCCACCAACGGTTATGGAGTTAAGGACATCGTATTTCACGAAATACTCGTCTGTTGTAGTAATAAGCTCAAAATCACTAAGACAGTCAAGGAATAATTTAAACTACATCTTTTGCCGCAATTATTTTTAAGCGTCCAGCGCCGCATGATAAAACATAATTTTATACAAAGCGTTGAAAGTATACTCGACATGCGGCCTATTTATTATTTTTTCACGCCTTTTCTTTTTAAAGACAATAAACACCCTAGCAGCATAAAATCGCATGGGCACGGAATATATGATTATACAAAGATAACGGTATGGTTTATGGGTTTATCTTCACGGGGGCAGAATTCTATAGAAGTGCAAAATCTTTTTGATTGTAAATTATGAGCCATAAGATGTAATAAATAACCAACCGATTGATATCCTCCAAACAAAATAATATAGGGGATAAGCATATTTTATCTGCGTATTATCGGTTAGGCGTAGATGTATTTGGCTCTTAGATAACTGTAGTATTCAGTTGTTTGACATGGATTAAAGCTTCCTACCTACACTTAAGACAAAAAAGCGGAAAGTTTTTCAAGTCAGTATTTTGAAGTACTCTCCATTTTCTCTTGCTTCCACATATAGGACACTTGATCTCCGTGATCTTGTATGTTATTTCATTATCTTTTCAAAACGGAAATAAGCGTTCGTACCTGGTACGGGTTCACCAGATTGCGTTTCAGGGCTAGACATATTAGGGTCAATATGATGTTCATTATAAAATTCTACAATATGAAAACCACATTTATTGATGTAAAAATGGATATTCCTTTCCTCAAAATAAGGCGTTATGGTTTCCCAAACAGTTGTATCTGCATACTTCGTCTCTATGGCTTGCCAAGCAGCAAGCCCCAGACCATGACTGTGATGTTCCGGTGAAATAAAAAAAAAGTCTAACGAATTCTGATGATTCCCATAGGTACATTTTCTGAACCGGGTAAATTGTCAGGCACAGAGGCGGACGGCGGAAGCCGTCCGCTTCTGTGTTTTAATGCCAGCAATCGGATGATTGCTTCTTTCTCTGTGATTTCTTTGGTCATGCGCGGTGCGTGGTCGCCCTCCCGCATGGGCGTGTCCAGCGCGCCGATGTCCCGGTACACGATCCGAACGCTCTGGCCAGCGGAGCGGGAGTGCTTTTTCGACCGCTCCCCGATCTCAATGCGCTGGATGAACAGCCGCAGCAGCTGGGGCGTCAG
>CASEQE010000050.1 GCA_949289995.1 uncultured Peptococcaceae bacterium | reverse complement strand
CAGCTGGAACTGCCGCCGGACGACACATAAAAACTACCTTCCGCCACATTGCCGGAAAAAGTACCGTTCACACCAAAAATGGATATGCCTTGACGGATATTTGCCGCCGTCAAGTTGGCTTCCGCCGGTATGGTTTGGGTTCCCGCCAAATATTGACCGGCGGCAATCTGCCCCCCCTCTTTGGTAATCTGCAGTATACTGGATGCTTTAGACGGTATGGTGCCGGTAAGCAATATACCGCTACCGTTAATCGCCTGTTTACCATAGAGAATATCCGCCGCCGTAGCCGGATTGGTTAATAAAGGTAAAGCGCCGCCGCTATTACCTGCAATGATAATCGACATATCCCCGTCCTCCTTTAATCCCATACATAAGCCATCAAAGGTATCATCACCGCAGGAATATCTCCATCCGCCCCTAAAATTAAACTTCCCGTTTCCTGTCCCGCTCCGTAAACCAATGCCCTGCGCCAAGCATCCCGCTGTTCCGGAGTAGCGGTATTCTTAATAGAAAGCATAACCTTACTTTCATGAGGAGCCCCTTGTATACCAGACACGCTTACAGTGGCTTGTTTCGTTTCCTCATCCCAATCCGAATCATAAACGTCAAAAAAAACCGTTTTCATCCGTATATTATCCGCATAAGAAAAAATATCCGTTTTTTTCCCGTTAGGATCATATACGCTTTGCAACATATCGCCACTTCCCGCCGGTCCTTGAGGCCCTCGCACCAATCCCAAATCAAATTCCTGCACCAAAGCTTACACCTCCGTTAATCAATGGTATAAATCAAATGGCCGTTTTCATCAATCGATAATGGCGGCGGCGAATCATCATCTGCCACCCCCACATATAAATGTCCGTTTTCCGCATCCACACGGAAATAATACATCCTATCAAAAAAGCATTGTCCATCCTGTCCTTTCAACAAATTTTGATCCAACTTGTCCTGAAAACTTTCCCCGTCGCTAAACAAAATTTGTTCCGCATTACCGGCCTGATTGGCCTCCACAGCTGTGGCATCAATTTGTTCGATCCAATTTTTTAAAATGTTTAACGCGCTTTCAACATCCGCAGAAGGCAACCCCTCTACGTCCACGCTATTCAATCCCCCGGCCAAAGCCTCAAAGTTAGCCATCAAATGAGCGGCATAAGCCCTTTGCCCATCCTGAAAATGATAGGGTAAACGTACGCCCATATCGCACCTCCTCGTCCTATTCCGGATATGTGGGTTCTATTTGTTCCACCCCCACACGACTGCCTTTGGGACGTTTTTTCTTATAGACCACCGCCACGCCATAAATCATAATCGGTTGATCCAAAAATTCTTCCTGATCGGCAATAAACGATACCTGCAAACGCTTGGCTTTTTTATTTACGGTAACCTCTTTGGTTACCGTATCCTGCCATCCCAAAAACGTCTCGGTAAACGCGCCTTCGCCAAAAACTAAACTTTCGTCCATATCGGTGTTAAACAGCCATTGCTGATCTCGATAATCCGCCTTGATCCGCAGCTTAATTTTGGTACTTTGCTCCACATATTGTTTGGCGGCGATCAACAATTTTTTAATCTTGCTATCCTGCACCATACCGCCCATTACATCAAAGCTTTTGGTCACCGCCTTCATGGGAATTACTTTAGGTTCGCCCACAGAAACGTCGATATAATGATTGCTATCATTATCATACTTTAATATATATCCATTGGCACAACCTAAAAATAAGGCGTTTTCCTTCATAGCCGTGGAATAACAAGTCGCCTCTTGCGTAAACTCTCCCCAAAAACTTTTCAAAGCAGTATAATATCGGTACTCCTTCCGCCCTTCTTCGTTAACGACAGTCAAATAATACACGCTGTCCCATACTTGGGCATACGCATCCACAGTGCCGTTGTTGCGCAAAGTATCGCTGATCAAATCAATAGAAATATTTTTTGCAGCAATGGCATTGGAATAAAAAGGCCAGCTTAACTCATATACGCCATTGTATCCCAAAAACAAAACCGCATTTTCCACCGTCTGAATACTCTTATCAAATTTTGTTCCGGATGTTACGTTCAATTGCGTCAAATCCATATCGCTGCCACCGGCAAAATCCCAGCCGCTTAGAAAATGCACGGTTTTTTCTTTAAAAATCAGCATACCCTGAGAAAACTCTTTCAACCCCGTAATACAATCGGCATTTTTCGTATTTACATTAATGATATTTGTCTCCGTAAACGCGCAAGGATTGCCGATTTCCGATACATACACTTCGCTTTTATCCGCCCGAGCATAAAACCATCGTTTTCCCCGCTGTTCCACAAAGCTTGAGCCCTTAATGCGTTGCCACAACATATTTAAAGCCGATGACGGTTCGTCCACGTCTAAAACCGCTTCCGTTGTAGAAGATCCATCGTAAATACGCATCGTAATACCGTCCAACCAATACAGCTTGTCCGCGTACACAAAATAATCCTGAATCGGCGCCGTCATCTCCGGCGTCACCGTGATTTCCTGCCATCCTTTTCCCGGCTCGTCATATCTATATAAATGTTCCTTGGTAAAACATAAACTTTGACATTCTCCGCTGGCCGGCTGATAATCCAAAATAGCCTGCACGTCTCCACAATCCGGTAGTTGCGCCGCAAATGCCAAATTGGTACCGCCAGCCCGTTTCAAACCATATTTTTCCCCCGGCTCCGTATTTACCGCCGAAACCAACTGATTATCTTTCATATTATCGTTGGCATTTTCGCATAAACCGCCGGAAAAATCCTGATATACCCTTAAATATTTAGCCATTGGATTTCCCTCTGTCGCTGCGTTTTTTCTGCTTCGTCGCGCCGCTTTCATCCATCGCCGCTAAATCCGTCCCCGCTTGCCGCGCCCAGGTTTCCGCATCCAATTCCTGTCTGCCGCTATTTTTCTGCGTTTTCTTTCTGGGCTTAGCGCTCTCAATCTCCGCCGTCTGCGTCAATTGACGCAAACTTGGCGACTCGATCACCAATCCCCCGGCAAGCACGCCGTCTTTCACAATCGAAGCGATCAGCGCCCCATCTTTTTCCTCATCAAATTCTTTGCCCCCTCGATCCAATACAACCGCGCCATTGGTCCAGCTTTCCCCTCTGGAAATAAATCTACGCATTGCCGCCATCTTTATTGCCTCCTTTTTATGTTCTCCGCCGTTTTTACTCTGTTTCCCCCTACCCGTTACCTAAGCCGCCCCTATATTTCCATAAAAGGCGACGCGGCTATTTCTACCGCCGGTTGCTATGCCGCTCCTCTGAATCTCGCTTCTTCATCTCTCTTTAAGAAGCCGGCGTTTTTTAATACATAACAACCAATGCCACTCTCTTATCGCCTGTATATTTACAAAACGCTTAAAATCATCTATCAATCCTTATCCCCGACATGATTTGATTTTAATAAATAATATTTTTGCTATTTTTCATGCTTCGCCGTCTTGTTGCTAATATTACGCCTATCCTAACCGACAGTTTTGTTCTAAATCAACAGAATCCGCTGCAGCCGGCCGCCGGGATTGCATTCTCCCGACGGCCGGCAGACGCCGTTTCCCCCTATCAAAACGCCGCCATGCTTATGCGTCCAAAACTTCATAGCAACCGGTAATTAACATATGCGCTTTCGGTTGCTTAAACTCGACCGAACATTCCGTAATATACTCGTCCATCACACCGTCGATGTCTCTGGCCTGAATATTGGTATTCAGTTTTGTATCCCGACCATCCAAATAAACATAACGAATATATTGCAGGTCCAATACAAAACCATAACCGGCATATACGGAACTTTCCATCAACAAAGGATCATAAACCACTTTCATATTTCCATAGCTGGTAATCAGATTGCGTACCGTCATACCCATGGTTTTATCCTCGCCTACTTCTGTCACCAGCTTCTGAGCTGCCCAATCATTAATAGCCGAAGCCAAATACGGTCCGGCCACCAATAATTTTTCATCGCTGCCATAACTAAAAGCTTCTCGAGCTACTTTGGCATCAAAATTGCGGAAGGTCAGCTTATTGGAACTGGAATTAAACGCCACGGAACGGGACGCATTGGCCAAAAATTCCAAAATACCACCCATAGAACGACGAGGGGTTGCGCCAGTTGTATCCAGCTTTTTCTGGCCGAAATATAAAGCGTTGGCAATATCCCGAACATGCTCAATGCCTGCTTTTTTACGTTGGTAATTTAAATCTTTGCCGCCATACATTTTAGAAGCTTTTTCCGTATTGGAAAGCGCAATCGGCGTACGGAAAATCTGCGTATAGTTATAACATGGTGTTTCTTGCGTGGATTTAACCTCTCTGGCCGTAGCATTTTCCGCCTGCGCATTACCGATAATCAAAATTTCTGCTTCATCCGCTACAATAGCGCCAACCGTAGAACCATAACCTCTGGATACGGTCAACGTATTTTCACTAACGGCAGTAACTAGCATACATTCGCCGGTAGAAGGAACTTTAATTACATCGTAAGCCCGAAAAATACCGCCGTCTTCGACGGTAATCGTAGTAGCAGCGGCGGCCGCCTGGCCATTGGCTAAAGTACGCACACCCAACAATTGATCTTCCAACCACTCAAACTTAGGATTATACACAACGCGACTATCCCCGCGAATCGCTTTTAAACAAGTTAAAAACGGCGCTTTATCCGGCTCCAATAAAGCGATTTGATCCGCCATATCCACTACAAGCCGGTTAGCGGTAACATTTCCCGTGGTACGAACTCCCGTAATAATTGCCATACTATCTACATCCTTTCTATTTATCATTTACATCTGTTTTGACAACATATTTCCAAGGATATTTATTAACGTCTAATCAAAAAAACGCCCTTTACCGGCGTTAAAAATACCTTTGATAATTTTTTCTTCCTCGCTAGGTTCGCTTTGACTACCCTTGTTATTTTTGGGATATATAGCTAACCCAGCTTTATCCGCATTGCGAGATAAAATTTCCCGAGCCGTTCTTGCCTCTTCGCCGGTAGCGTTTTCGCCTACATCCTGCGCTTGCGGCACGCCGTACAAATCCAAAGCGGCGATTTTCATCAGTTCCTCCGGATGCTTACGCCATATATCGTCCTCTCCCCAAAACCGGCTGCGCTCAATCATTCGCTGCATCAATCGTTGCGCTTCCGCCGGATCCGTCGCTTGTGGAAACAACGCTTGCACGCCGCGCAATGCCCGGTCAAAGGAATCCCGCTGCTGATTTTGCCGCATCGCCTCCAATAGGGGACGCAACGACTCCTGCACCTTACGACTGACGCCGCCTTGGCGTCGCCCTGCTTGTCTTAGATAGCCGTCAGTAGCCTCACCGTTGGCCGTCGCCCCTTGGTTACGCTCCGCCATCAACCGGCTCATCATCTGCGCCAATTCCTGACGCGCCTGCTTTTCTTTGGCCAAACTGCGGTATATATCCGGTAGTCGATTACGCATTTCATTATATTGCGCCTGCAACATATCCCATTTCGCCATATCGCCCCCCTTTCTCAAAACATCGCCGTCCCCATTCGACGTATACGGATCCCCGTTTTCCTCTGCCGCAGCCATTTCTGCAGCCGCTAGCAGCGCTTCGTCAGACAAATCTAGCCGCTCTTTTTTTCCGCTAAAAAAACCCATTGCAACAACCTCCTTCTTTTTTTACGCATTAAAAAAACCGCCGCTTGGCGGATAATGCCATATGCGATAAACCTGATTTTGCGAAACCAAACGGCAATTTCATCTTCCTTCCGCAAACAAAATGTGCTATAATCAAACCCACCTATATGGAAGGATAAATCAAATATGCCGAAGATCAACGATCGCCTCGGAAAGGACAATTCTATGCCGTCCAAAGCTAAACTCATCACGCCGTTTTTCTTATCCGTGCTGCTACTTGCCATTATTCTCTTGATATGCGGCTATCGTAGCGCACATATCATTCCCCAATCCACCCTCTCCGCCCAGGAAAATCTTCTGGCCGATATGGAACAGGCTGCGGATGCCGCCGCTGCCTCAGACGTAGCAGCCGACGCTTTCCAGCCGCTCAATCTCAACACCGCCACAGAAAGTCAATTACAAACCCTTCCCGGCATCGGCCCGGTAAAAGCCGCTGCCATTGTCGCCTACCGGCAGGAAATTGGCGGATTCAGCGACAAAAGCCAATTGCTCGACGTATACGGTATAGGCGAGAAAACCTACGCCGATATCAAAGATTTAGTCTACGTCGAATAATCCAGCGTATGATAGCCGGCGTTTTCCTATATAGCGCCGCTAGTCCATTGCCGTATCATCCCCAAAAAAGCGCCGATTTCGCCCAAAGCCCCCTGCCAACGACATACCTCATCCCAACTTTTGGCCTCGCTCAACCGCCCCAACACATATAATCGTTTTTCTTCCATCTGCCGGCAAAGCCATAACCAAAACGTATTATCCGCCATCGCATCCGCCGCTGCTTGCAAACGCCTAACTTCCTCCTGATCCATCATGCCTCCCCTCCCCTGATAATTTTTGCCAAAGTTTTCGCCAAAGATTGCTCCGGTTCAGATCCGCCGCCTGCATCCGCCGCAGCCGATGCCCCCTGTGCCAAAATTGCCGCCAAATTCAAACCGCCAGCGATTCCGGCTCCATTCGCCGCCACAGCGTTGCCATTTTTCCCGGCTTGTCCGCCAGCCATCATCGCCGTCGTTAAAGCATGTCCCGCATTCTCATCGCCGACCGTAGCTTGGCCGGTTTTTTTTTGCCCCTCTTCGCCGCTACTTTTTTGCAAATCCGGCAAAAGCTCCTTCACATTCTCCATATCCAAAGCACGAAATACCCTCTCCAATAGATGCAACAATGCCTCTTGATCATTTTGATACAATGGATGACGACTGGCCAAATTAAACGCCTCCAAAGTATGATTTTTGATCATCTCTTTGTTGGCCAAAGGCTCCGTTGCCGATCCTACATAATATAAATCATATTCCCCCGCCAATTCCTCTGGCGTAATCCGCAACAATGCATCGCCATCTTCATTCAATAATCGTATCAAACGTTTCTCAGATAAAAATTGCTGATCCAAAGCCAAGCATTTCTTACCCACCGGCGTTAATAAATTATTTACCACCGCCGCCACCACGCTCTTAAAACGCAATGAAGCATTATTGTCCTTGGTCATGGTGGTAGTTGCGGTTTCCGCTTGTTGCGATAAGCCCATAATTACATCGTGGCAACCCGTGGCATCCCGCATATCCTGCTTAATATTGCTCTCATTGGAAAAGGCCGTGCCAGGCAATCCCGCCACCTGGATTTCTTGCACATCGTCCATATTTTCCACCTGCAAAATACCATTTTGCCGCCAAATCAAATCCCGCGGCGTAATACCGCATCCTTTGCGCACCTTCCACATCCGCCGCAACGCCAAAGAATAATAATCCACCCGCTGATTACGGGTGGTATTCAATTCTTTTTGTAAACTTTCAATTGACTCCGGAATACCAATACCATAAAATTCATGAGGCAACGGCGTATAACAGCATTTATCATAAGGCTTCATCCCATGCCAAAACGGATTCGCCTCATCCAAAGCACATTGACTTTCATTCACAATTACTACATGGCGATCATCTTCCCAATACTGATCCACCTTGTACAACCCATTATCGTCCTCCTCGCGGAAATCATCCTCACTACCGCCTTTTCCATTGTCTTCCCGCCGAATGCTTTGCCCCTTTTCTATATCTTCCCAAGGACGAAGCTTGCTAAAATCTAAAGAATATTTGCCATTTTCTACCATATTCATCAATTGTCGCCGGGTTTGATATTCCCTATGACCACAAAAACGTGCATCACTAATGTTTTCCGCATTGGGATCTACAAAAAAATCAAAAATATCCAGACATTGACAAATTGGGTCATCATAAGTTACCACAGTCTTTCGCTTTGCCGCCCCATCCCTTCCTCCGGTTTCCAAGGATAACCTGCCCGGCTTTTCTTTGTGCCTGGTCTGTCTGGTCTCCAACAACCATCCCGTATACACCACCGCCGTACCATAACAACATAAACTGTGCAACACTTTATCGCGAAATAATCTAGGTAACTGCATTCTATCATTCATTTGCCAATCCAATAACGTCTGAATCTTATCCGCCTGCTCCTTATCCTCGTCTCCCCGCGGCAATATAGATAGATAGGGTCTATTAGCAAACAAACTTTCCGCAACCCGGGCCTTAATCACTTCCACCTGCATAAATGTGGCAGGTACAAATATATTGCTTCTGCCTTCCGTCACGTCATCGGGTTTAGAACGATATAGACGATAATACCGCCGCCAATCCTGGCTATAATTCTCATCCCGCCATTGCTCCGCCCGCTTAATCCGGTCTACCAAAATCGATACCTCTTTGCTTACATCTGCTTTCATATGTTCCCCCTACTCCACAGTCCACCGTTCCAATTGTCTTTGCCAGCCACCACAGGTTTTCAACCGCCTTGCCTTTGCATCCGTGTACATCTTCATCCATTTGCTACCATGTCCGCTTTCTTCCCCGTCTCCCTCCGATTCCCGATCCCAAAAACGGGCAGTGGCAAACATGGGCAATAAGCTATGCCATATTTCCGCCAATTC
This sequence comes from uncultured Peptococcaceae bacterium, assembly GCA_949289995.1. Classification (GTDB taxonomy): domain Bacteria; phylum Bacillota; class Dehalobacteriia; order UBA4068; family UBA4068; genus JAILCQ01. Next base: position 30,975 of record CASEQE010000050.1, on the reverse strand, counting down.
ACATTCGCCCTGATAATCGTCGGAAAAATCCAAAGGCAATCGCTCATAATAGAATTCCATTTGCCCCGGAGTATCAAAAATAATTTTACCGTCCGGCGTCAACGCATAAGAGCCATTGCAATCCACTACCTGCAAAAACCGATCGGGTAAGCTAAGCTCCTGCCCGCCTTCTTCCACATCGTAGATTTCTTTAGCAACCATCCCTCCCGACATAGCCAAATCCGCCTGCGCTTCGTTAAACCACACATATAAATCGCCATTTTCGCAATCGCTAATGCCGCTTAAAACGGCAAATTGGTTTTTCAATTGTTCAAAATCCATACAAGCCCCTCTTTTCCCATAGACCGTAATTCAATATCCAGTTATTGCATCCACAGCGCCATACCATGTTTCTTCCGCAAAATCTTCCCGCTGATAATACGGTTGTTCCGTTAAAACGTATAAAGCCAAGGCTAAAGCCATTACGCGATCGTCATGCCGGCCCTCGCGTGCATTGGCGGAACCTTTCTCGTCATACATATAAGTCAAACACTCATGAATTGCTTCTTTACTATGTATCTTTTCCGCTTCCTGACGAATATGACCGGCTAAGGCGCTAATCAATAACGGCTTTGTGCGTGCGGTAGTCAAAAAACCATATTCCTGCATGGTATGATCGCTATAACGATTTACCGTACGCCGCCGGTAAATACGGGGATAATGCAGGCGTTTTAAGGCGTTTACTGTCGCCACCCCATGATTATTCACCTCCGGCGCCACTCGAGCCAAATTATAGTACCGTCCCAAATAAGCAGCCTGTACCCCCAACAAATCCGGGTCGATATGCCCATGCCATTCCGCCACCTGCTCACCGCCGTCCCGGGTCACCACCTCCATAGCCGCATAATCTCCCCCCTCCTTTCCCGCCGCCGTGTCTACGCCGATTACATATTCCTTGCCTTCCTCCGGCAAACGCCACACGCGCAAATTCCCCTGCGGACGATCCACAAACGTTACCCGCCCCTCCTCTTCTTCCATATCTCCCCGTCGCAACGGCGCCTCCGCTACCTGCAATGCCCGCGCCAATGCCGAAACGTCAAACACCGGCCGCCCACTGGCAATAAAAGCCTCCCCGGGAAAAGCCGGATATTCTTGATGAAAAATCTGTATGTCCCCACCGCAATTGGCATCGATACACCAACGTCGCCATGTCAATTGTTCCGGCGTCAGACCATATAAACGCTGCAATTCTTGTTCGTCCGCCAAAAGCGTAAATCCCGCCGGTGGCTCCATACGGTATTCGGGATTTTCATACCAAGGAAAAAACAAAGGCGTAAATCCGCCTTCCCCTTGGGTCGCTCGCTGCCATTGTTCAAAAAAAGCACCGCCAATACCGTTAGCCGTGCTTTCGATAATGACCATCGTCTGCGGATGATATGGCACGGCCTGCAATAAAGAAGTCATAGTTTCCGCCGCATACGGCCAAAATGCCAACTCGGATATATGTAAATTATGTATGGTTGCCGAACGCCCCGCCTCCTTGTTTAAAGCCGTTTCAATGGCAATCTTGGAACGCAAACCTGGCCTTTGACTTCGTTCTTTTTGCCGCGGATTCTCAAAAATCAACTCCCTAGAATTGGCAGCCTTACGCAAAGGCCGTAAAAAGGCTGGAGATTCCTCATAAAACAACTTGGTCTTGTTGAATATATTGGCGGACGCATCGGCTTTATGCGCCACCACCATAGAATTTACATTGGGCCTGGTTACCGTCGCATGATAAAATAAACCAGCCACAGCGGTAGAAAATCCCATTTGCCGCGCTTTCAAAATAATAATTCTTACCGGCTTTCCCGCTTGTCGCTGTCTTTGTATTTCCGCATATAACCTTTTTTGCGCTTCATTGAATACAAACTGCACCAATTGTCCATATTTATTCTGTATTTTCAAAGTTTTAGCGCAAAATAAAAGCGGGTCATTAATAATCCGCTTGATTTCCTCTTTATTTTCTTGATTGATCATCACTGTTGGTTTGGCTCCTGTAGAAATTCTTCGATAGATAAAGCCTCCGCTTCTTCCACCTCATCTTTTTCCCCATAACCAAATACCGCCTTCGCCGCAAAAGCCCCAATAGATCCCTTTTTATCCCGACAGGCAAATTCTATGGTCAATTGTTCGGCCAAATCCTGCCACTTTAGCAATAAGCGCCGGCGTTTTTCTTGAAAAGACGTTTCTTTTCCCGCCGGCTTACGCAACCATTGCCGGTATGTCGCTTCATCAATTTGTAAAGCTACTCGTAAATCCACTTTCAACATAACCGTAGCCGTTTCCCGACGCCGCAAATATTCCGCGGCCAATCGTCGCTCGATTTCCGCCAATTGCTTCCGCGGCGGTAATTCCGCCACGCTGCCATTTAACCATGGACGGTATTCCGCCGTTTCTTCCATCCGTTTTGCCACCCCCTCACCGTGGCCGTTCTTTTTTTCCTGATAGCATATTATCACTGTTGACTGGTAAAAAACTGACAACAAATATTTTTTTAATATTTTTATTTTTTTCGTCATGCCGTAGCTAAAACGAACTTGGCTTTCCGGAATAAAAAGGAAAACCTTTCCTTTATTCCGAAAAGCCCCGTCCTCCTCTGCAGCTCGCCCGGCAGTACGCCGCTATATCCAGTCCAACTCCAGCGCCAACCGCTGCAACACCTCCTGATTCCAACGTAACAAAGTTCGCTCGGAAAATCCCAAAACCGCCGCTGCACCATATAGCGTATGACTGCCATTTAAATACACCATCTTAATCATAGCCAATTTATCCGCATCTTTTTCCTGCTGATATGCAGCTAACATTCTTTCCACTGCCGCCACTTCTTTACCCATTTGTTCCAATCTTCCTTGGCTCAAGCGGGCAACCTTACAATACGTAGGATTGCTAATGCCGCTGCGGCGGCAGCCATCACCCAAAACATAGTTTTGCCCCAGAAGTACGTCTCCCCGCATTTGTCCTAACAACTGACGATTGGCACGATAATTGAATAAAATATCTTTCGCATGTCCGCGCCATTTCAAATATTTCATATTTCTATCATCTCCCGTATGTATCGCCGTTCCGCTTGGCTAAACTCCTTATCCGCTAGTTCCGCCAATTGACGCAAAATCATACCACCACAATCAGGACAAATGCCCTCCGACAATTGATCCGCCGCCCATTGCTGTCCACACACCGCGCAATCCGCCAATCGATACCAAGACCCGCCGCAAAAAGGACAAGCCCAATACCTCTCTAATAAAGGGCTATCACCAACCACCCCTTGATTCTCCCAATATCGCTTTAAACGCCCAAAAACCCTACCGCAATCCTCGCACTTATACATAACCCCTCCCATACATTTGTTGCTTATCGCGCAATAAAATATTCTTTTGTCGCTTACAACGCAACTCACTTGCCAAAAAAAATTTTTGCCGGATCCTCGATATGTAGCAAAGCGATCATTTTTTCCATTTCGTCAGAGCCAAAAATACCTTTGTTAATCTTACTGTTGAATGTGCGCAAAGAAATACCTAAACTTTCCGCCACATCCGCTTGGGTTAGACCGTTGCTTTTGATAATGCCTTTTAATCCATTGATATTCATTGCTTTTTCCTCCATTGTTTGTTTCTTGTTATGCAACTAATATACCGACAAAATTAGCGTTTGTCAATATAAAACCACTAAATTATTAGAAAAAAATTTAATGGTTGCATATTCCGCAACTTTATCATATAATAAAGTCAGACATTTCAAACCCATGGGCGGCGTAGCCAAACATATACGGCGCCGCCCGAATATGGCACAATGCAGGATATATAAACAAAAGATTAAGGCGGTGAAACAGTATGGGTATTCAAGAAAACCTAAAAAACAAACGTAAAGAATTCGACCTTACCTTGGAGGAGGCCTCTCAAAAGCTGGGTATTAAGCGCTCCACATTACAACGTTATGAAAGCGGCGCCATCACCAATATTCCCGCTGACAAAATCGTCAAATTAGCGGAAATTTATCATACCACGCCTGCACAGCTTATGGGTTGGACAGATTCGCCTTATCACGAAGAAGGAAACGGCAAAACCGCCAATTCCCTTGCTTTTTCCGAGGAAGACGACATTTATCCTATTCATCGCTACGCCCTACCCTTATTAGGCGAACCTGCCGCCGAAGGCTCACGGTTATGCGAACCTTTGTTCGAAGGATATGTAGAAATGGGTTCAGCCATTCGCGCCGATTTTTGCCTGCGCGCCAAAGGGGATAGTATGATTAACGCCCGCATTCAAAACGGGGATATCGTTTTTATTCGCCGCCAAAACGATGTAGAGGACGGGGATATCGCCGCCGTATTGATCGAGAATAAACCCACGCTCAAACGGGTATATAAACAAGGGGATTTGATTCAACTGCAATCGGAAAACCCTAACATTCGGCCGATTATTTATCGCGCCGACGAAAATCCCAATATTCGCATTATCGGCAAAGCGATCGCATTTCAAAGCAACGTGCAATAAGGCATCTGCCTAATCTATATCCACCATCCGCCCGTCTTCCGTAGTGGTCACTTCTTAAAAAAAATCTTTTGCGACACAAACGACAGGAAAAGCGCCTACGGCGCAGAAATACAAACTAGCGCCGTACCGGAGCGACGATTTGCCCCATGCTTTACATGTACCGATAAAGGAGCCTATCTATGACTACCACAGCCAATCCCGCCGCCTGCCCACATACAAAAGAAATCTTTTTTGCCGGAGGTTGCTTCTGGGCCATCGAAAAGCTGTTCCAAAGCATTCACGGCGTCCTGGATGCAGAAAGCGGCTACGCCAACGGCAAAGACGGTATCGTTCCCAATTATTATAGCGTCTGCCAAGGGCATACCGGCTTTCGAGAAACGGTACGAGTGGTATACGATCCAAATCAGGTAACGCTGGAACAACTGTTAGCCGTATTCTTCCATGTAATCGATCCCACAATAGAAAAACGCCAAGGCAACGACGTGGGGGATCAATACCAAACCGGCGTCTATTATACGGACAAGCCCAGCGGTAAAACGGTGGAAGCCTTCGCTGAACAAGAACGGAATCAATACCCCCGCTTCGCGGTGGAAATCCAACCGCTAAAAAATTTTTTTCCCGCCGAAGCCTATCATCAAAATTATTTAGATAAAAATCCTCACGGTTATTGCCATATTGCCCCCGAGATATTCCAAAACGTCAATCAATTTATCGCAACCATTCCGCGTACCATGAGCAATAACAACTATGAAAGGCAAAGGCAACGGTTGACACCGCTACGATATCGGGTCACGCAACAAGGAGATACCGAACCTCCTTTTTCCGGCGAATACTGGAACCAGTTCGAAAAAGGCATATACGTAGACGTGGTTTCCGGCGAACCGCTGTTTTCCTCGCAGGAAAAATATCCCAGCGCCTGCGGCTGGCCCAGCTTTTCCGCCCCCATTCAAAAAGAGAATATCACCTACCATGAAGACCGTTCCCATGGTATGCGCCGCACGGAAGTTCGCAGCCGCCAGGGCGATTGCCATCTGGGACATGTCTTTTACGGAGATCCGGAAAGCCCTAACGGCATCCGCTATTGCATCAATAGCGCCGCCCTAAAGTTTATTCCCTATCGGCAAATGTCGGCCGCGGGCTATGGCGATTGGTTGCATATCTTTGAGGAAACGCCGGAGCCGCCTCAAGATTAAACCGGCGGCCGCTGTCAGCTCATATCTATCGCCATCCCAATATGGCGATAGAAAAAATACATAATTAGGAGGATATACCATGGATACCAAAGTCGCGCAACTCATCAATGAACAAATTAACAAAGAACTGTATTCCGCTTATCTCTATCTAGATTTCGCCAATTATTATGGAAGCATCGGCCTAGACGGTTTTGAAAACTGGTATAAAGTCCAGGCGCAAGAAGAAAGAGATCACGCCATGTTATTCTATCAGTACCTGCAAAACAACGGCGAAACGGTTACGTTTGCGGCTATAGCGAAACCGGAATGGCATCGAGATGACGCCATGGCGCCGCTACAAGAAGGCTTAAAACATGAAAAATATGTCACCAGCCTAATTCATAATATCTATGCCGCCGCTTCCGCCGTCCAAGATTTCCGCACCATGCAGCTTTTGGACTGGTTCGTAAAAGAACAAGGGGAAGAAGAAAAAAGCGCCGCCGATATGATCACCAAAATGGAATTGTTTGGCAGCGATGCCAAAGGCCTATACATGCTCAATAGCGAATTAAAAACCAGAGCCTATACCGCTCCTTCCCTAACCTTATAAGACAATTCCTATTGCTAGCAAAAGAATAAGTAGGATTGCCTAGCGCAAACTTCATCATAATACTTAGCAAAATTTAGCAAAATAGCGTATGACATGTTAGCCGCAAACCTTGCCGCCCTGTCATACGCTATTTTTTCACTACCCTCCATCCATGCAGCCAAGAACCATACTCAGCCTTCCAGAGTGCATTTTGTCGCTAGCGTACAAAACCTATCCCGTTTTTGTACTCCCAATAGTCCATAGGCTTAATCATACAGGGATTCTACCTTCCAGGACAAAATCGCGCCGGTATAAGCGTTAATTTCACAATCATACTCCGTCGAACCGGCATAAAATTCTACCTCGTATTGCCAAAGATTATCGTCCCGTTCCAACACGCAACGGATAACGGAAACTTGGCTGGCGTTAAGACCGGCTTTCTGCAAAGCTATGCTTTTGGCTTTCTCCTCACCGATATACGAACCGCTTCCAGTGCCGGAGTTTTGTCCCGCGGACCATTCCGCATCATAATCATAGGCCAGCACAGCACCGCTATACGCGTCAATTTCATAATCATATTCCTGACCGCCGGTAGTATAAAATTCAATCTCATATACGAACCGTCCGTCATCCCGTTCTAATTTTTGCTTCAAAAACACGGCCTGATCCGCTGCGACGCCGGCATGGGCCAAAGCTTTAGCTTTAGCAGTTTCTACATCAATGACGGCTCCGCTTCCCTGAACAGTTTCGCCAGTAGCGCCCTGCGGATAAAAGCTGTCCGCATCCGTTACGAAACTACTGCCGCTTAAAGCAATGGTATAACTGTCCCCATACCAGGTTACGCTCTTTCCCATCAATTCGCCAATAGCCCGCACTGGCAAATATACGGATCCATTATATAAAGCCGGATACACAGTCTTGCCCTGCGCGTCGACAAAGGTACGGTTCACCCCATCCACCACGATGGAAAAATCAGGGCGAAATTGTACGGATACCGACTGCCCCTTGCCCGCGGCGGCGGTAGCGGCGGTCGTGCCGGTAACGGCGGCCTCTTGGCGAACGCCAGACAAAGTAACGGTCAACGTGGATTGATCCCAATTGACGTTTTTATTCATTAATTCACCAATAGAACGAATGGGCAAATAATGGGTTCCTGCATAAAAAATTGGATATACCGCTTCGCCTTGGGCGTTGTAAAAGTTTTTCTCTACTCCGTCCATCGTAACGGTTACATAAGGCCGTAACTCCGCCGTAACCGTGGTTACAGAGGCGGCGTTAGCCGCCAATGCGGCGGACACCGGGATCGCCAGCAACAAAACGGTGCATACAAGTAAGGCAAACAACCGTTTTCCTATAGATTTAGCTTTCTTGTAACTTCTCATCATTCAGTCCTCCTTATCGTTTATGGAAATAGTTTCAAAAGATATACCTGCAAAACATGATTTAACGATACATCGTTTCCACTTCCCAGCTCCGGATACCGCCGCTATAACCGTCGATTTCAAAAGAATACTTCACTTGTTCATATATAATCGTGCCTTCATATTCCAAACGTCCGTCATCATAATCGGTTTCAAACTCCACAATATGCGAAACGTCCGCTCCCGGCACTTGGGACAAAGCCAAAGCTTTCGCATCTTCCGCGGTAATCGTATTACCGGTAGCCGAAGCCGTATACCCCTCGGCATCATAGTCGTAAGCCAACACTTCGCCGCTATAGGCATCGATTTCATAATCGTATTCTTGCCGGTCCGCCGTATAAAACTCAATTTCATAATACAAGCGGCCGTCGTCCCGTTCCAATTCCTGCTGCACAAAGGTCACGTCATCTACCGTCAACCCCGCATGGGCCAAAGCCTTGCTATAGGCTTGCTCCTGGGAAATTATATCGCCGCTTTGCATTTGATCTGCCGTAGCAACAGAATCGTCGCCGCCGGCGGCAACAATTTCACCGGTTGTTCCTTGCCCCGTAGGCAAAGAAGCATTCGCAGACGTGGTATTTCCAGGAAGTTGACTATCAATCACCACGCCGGTCAAAGCGTCGATCTGATATTGATACGTCTTTCCATCCACCGTCAAAGTTACCTGATAGTAGTCCATTCCATCCTTGGTCATCCTGTCGCTGCAGGAAACCTGAGCCTGATCTGCCGTCAAACCCGCCGTTTCCAAAGCTACGGCTTTCGCAGCGGCGGCATCTATATACGCCACCTGGCCGTCTTGGGTCTGGCAACCGGCAAAGCATAATACCGCTGCCAACAGCAGGCATATAGCGATCGTTTTTTTCATAAGTCCTCGCTCCTTTCTTGTTTGTGATACCAATATAACGGACAGACATGAAACGTACATGAAATGGCTAAAAAAAATAAAAAATTTTACCTTTATCATTTTCCCAGCTATACGCCTATATGCATAAAAAAATCGTCGCAAACCTCTTATTTTTCCAGAAAATATGGATAAAGCAAGCGCCTTTTCATATAAAAAGCGCTTGCTTTTCTCTACTATTTTTTTTCGCCGGACGCCGCCGGCACGGTTTGCAGCAAAGGCAGATGCAAAGTAAACGCGCTGCCCACCTCCGGTATGCTTTCCAGAGTCATATATCCGCCATGAATCTGCGCAATCTGCTTGACCATCGCCAATCCCAAACCGATTCCCTCTTGCTCGCTACTGCGCGCCGGATCCACTTGATAAAACCGTCCCCATATTTTGTCCTGCTGCTCCGGCGAAATACCAATGCCGTCATCCCTTACCTGCAACAAGCCTTCTTCGCCGGCCCGCCATACCGCTACCCAGACGTTTCCTCCGGGCTTGCCGTATTTGAAAGCGTTACCAATCAAATTTTCCAATAATCTGGCCAATAAAGCCTCGTCGGCCATCACGTTTATCCCCGCCGCGCATTGCAGCTTAATCCCTTTAGCGGCATAATCCCCCTCTCTAATCAATCGTTCAACCAACTCTGCCAAATCCACAGGTTCTAAAGCTGCCGACTCGGCCCCTTGCTCCAAACGCGTCAAACGCAAAAGCTGAGCGATCAAATCGGACATTTTCGCTGCTTGCCTCTGAATGATCGCCAACGTTTCCTGCCGTTCTTCCGGCGTTTCATCATATTTTACGCCACATTCACATGCGCCTTTGATAATTGCCACCGGCGTACGTAACTCATGGGATACGTCGGCAATAAACTGTTTTTCCGCCTCAAAAGATTTTTCCAAACGAGCGAAAAGCTGATCAAACGTTGCCGCCAAACGAGAAAACTCATCCTTTCCCGGGGGTAAATCAATGCGCAATGACAAATCTTTGGCCTCGCCAATTGCGGCGGCTGCGGCGTTAATCGCCTCTAAAGGATGAAAAGCCCGCCGTACAATTCGATAACCGCCTAAAGCGGTCAATACCAAAAACAGAGGCAATGCAATAAAGGCAATACGCAATAAATTCCATGCCGTTTGCCGCCGTTCCGGCACTTCTAACAGGCCGCGCAACCATACCCCATCCTGCCAACCGTCGGCCACCCACAAATCCAAAAGCAAATACTGATCCTGCCCACTAACAATTAGCCGCAACTCGCCATTTTGAAACGGCTCGTCCGTAGAAAATGCCAAAGGGATTTGCCCAGCCAATAAGGCTTCGCCTTTGCTATATATTAAAGTAGAAACGCCATTATGATAATATGAAAAATTCGTTTCCGTGACCAGTTCCCCTTGGCGATAATAAATCTGCGCCACATTCGCCCGCAAAGTTGCCGCCAATTGATCCTTAGCGGTTTGCATAGTCACCGCGCTGCTGATAAACAACATAAAAAAGAGCAAAAGAATAAATAGCGCCAACATCAACAACGTGATCCAAACGGTGATTTTCGTTTGCACAGAACGATTATTCATGGCGTTTCTCCAATATTTTCCTGACGCAACACCCAGCCTACGCCGCGAATGGTATGCAATAAACGAGAAGCCTGCCCTTCGTCAATTTTCTTACGCAATTTGCTTATATATACGTCAATATTATTGGAACTACCGGAATACTGATAATTCCAAATACAATTTTCCAATTGTTCCCGGCTCAACACCATACCTTGGTGGCGAATCATATATTCCAAAAGCGTAAACTCTTTGGGCAACAAAGGAATTTCCTTGCCGCCTCGGGTAACGATGCGCCGTTGACTGTCCAGCGTCAAATCGGCCAAAGTAAAAATATTACTGCGATGTCCGGTATGCTTGCGGGTCATAGCGCGAATCCGCGCCAACAATTCGTCAAAGTCAAAAGGCTTAACTAAATAATCGTCGGCTCCCAAATCCAATCCCTTCACCCGATCGGCCACCGCGTCCCGCGCCGTTAAAAATAACACCGGCGTATCTTGGCCGCTTTGCCGCAAACGCTGTAAAAACCCATAGCCATCCAATTTGGGCATCATCACATCCAATAAAATCGCGTCATATGTGGCGCCCAATACATAATCCAAAGCTTCTTCTCCATTGTAACAACCGTCCACATTATATCCTGCTTTGGTTAAAGTCTTGACGATTAAGCGATTCATATCTTTGGCATCCTCCACCACCAAAACCCGCATAAACTTCCCTCCTTGTCCCCGGCGCCGCCAGCAACGCCTGTTCTCTATTTTAACAACACTTTATTATACTATACCTTCACCTGTTTTTCCATATATCTTACCCCAAAAGCGTGCCGCCAGTGAGCCATTTCTTACGGCGTCTGCTCCCTTCTTGTCGATATTTCATACGTATGCAGGAAATAAGCGTTTTTCGGAGAAGGATAAGGAAACGGCCGCTTCCGTAAATAAAAATAGCGCAACCAGCCGTTTTCCGCGTTTTTGCCGTCAATATCCGGCAAAAATGACGACGCGTTTGAGGTGATGGGTATGGTCTCAAAGCAACAATTTGCCGCCGATTTGCCGCAAATATTGCGCAATGGCAGCAAAAGCGGTTTATACGTACTTTGGGATATGGGAAAATTAATCGTTCCCATCTACTTTATCATGAGCCTGCTACAAGATAGCGGCTTATTAACGATTATCTCTCAATGGCTAGAACCGGCCATGTCTCTCATCGGCTTGCCCGGCGAAGCCGCCGCCCCTATATGCCTGGGTATGGCGGTAAATCTGTATAGCGTCTTGGGCGCCGTGGCCGCTTTGGATTTAACCTATAAACAAGTCACCATTCTCAGCGCCTTTTGCCTAGCGGCCCACAGCCTATTCCTGGAAGGAGCAGTCATGAGCCGTGCAGGAGGTAAAGCCTGGCTATTAACCTTGCTGCGCATCGGCTTCGCTTTCCTATTCTGTATCATTTTAAACTGGCTATTATAAAAAAGGAGGAAATCCTATGGATTGGGCAACCTGGTTTAGCGGCTCCGCCATCGGCTGCTTAACCTTTATGGGTAAGCTATTGCTAATTATTGTCCCGCTAATGATCGGAGTAGAATTGATGAACTATTTCCATTTGGTAGAAAAACTGGATAAACCCTTAGCGCCGGTTATGGGCTTTCTCGGCCTGCCTAGCCGCGCCGCCTATCCCTTAGCCGCCGGCTTATTATTGGGTATGGCCTATGGCGGTAGCCTCATCATAGAAGATGCCCACAAAGGCGCCTATACCCCCCGCCAACTTATGTTGATATCGATCTTTTTCTGCCTATGCCACTCCATATTCGAGGATCATATACTCATCATGGCCTTAGGTGCGCCAGGTATACAGCTGCTCTTGATTCGTCTGGTGCTGGCGGTATTCATCGTCGCCGCTATTAGCCGCATATGGCGCTGTTTCCCCGCGCAAAATAAAAATGCCAAAAAAACAAGCCTTTAAGGAAAAGGCTTGCTGGAAAAAACGGATAATGATACAATAAACCCAAAACAAAGGGAGGTACTCCGTGAACGCACAATTCCATGTCAAAAGCGTCATCTTCGATTTAGACGGCACGCTCTTAAACACACTGCCAGATTTGGCAACCAGCATCAATTTATCCCTAGCGGATTTGCAGCTACCCCAATTAACCATCGAACAGGTCCAAGGCTATATTGGCAACGGTATCGCCAGCCTAATCGAAAAATCTTTGCCGCACGGCCGGGAAAATCCACACTTTCCCCGCTGTTTTGAATTGTTTCAACACCACTACCGCCAACATCTATGGGAGCAAACGCTTCCCTATCCCGGCATACCGGAACTCATCGCCAATTTATCCCAAGCCGGCTATCGCCTAGGCGTCATGTCTAACAAAAGCGATCCGCTGGTCAAAAAACTGGTGCAGCACTTCTTTGGCGATACAATCCCCGCGGCCATCGGCGAATGCGCCGAAGTTCCCCGGAAACCATCTCCCATCGGCCTATTGACCACTATGCAACAATTGGCCGTCCAGCCGGAGGAAACCGTCTATGTGGGCGATTCCCCCGGGGATATTATAACGGGACATAACGCCGGCCTGCCGGTAATCGCCGTCGCCTGGGGTTATCGACCGGCGGAATTTCTCGCCGATGCCGAAGCACTAGCGGAAACACCGGAACAGTTGGCGCGCTTGGTAGGCTGGACCTCGACATTCTAAAACCGGCCTACGGCTCCGCTTCCCAGTCATCCTCCGGCGTTTGCGCAAACGGCATATCCGATTCTTGCCAGAGAATATGATCTTCATCGGGGTCGGTACGGATTTGCTGCAACAAAGAGCACACAAAATCCCTGTCCTCCTTGGCGCACCACAAAGTGGCGTAACCGTCCACCGTCCGCCCGCCGGCCCCCATAAATAAACTGGCCGCCGCCCCGGAAGATAAACGAATCGCAAAAGGTACGTTTTCCTCCGTCAAACAAATAGACATGATATTGGCTTCAATTTCGTTTTCCAATTGGGCGGCGGGACAATCCAACGCTTCCAGCGTTTGCTGGCTCATGATAGCCCCCCTCCTTTATCGCTGCTAGTCAATCACTAACGGCGTCTGTTTGCCGCTGCGAATTTGGCTTTCTCCAATGTAATGAGAATCCGGCTCCTCCCCTTCCGGCGGGGTTTCATGAATCTCCGCCGGCGGTAACTGCACCCGGATCTCCTCTAAGATAGCCTCGATTTCATCGGCATCCTGAGGATCGCCCCATACCCGCGGCGGAAATAAAAATACGCAATCCCGACCGTATGACATGCCGCGCATGTTTTCATTGCTATCGCCAATCTGATAAGCAATCTTTTTCTGATCCAAAATCTGCTTCAAAGCGGCAATTTCTGCCTTGCTTTCCAAATCAAATAAAGGAACCAAAGTCATATTATTCCCCCTCTATACAAAAATGGCTTCCGCTTTATTGTAACACGAACCGGCGATTTTGTCATGCGGCAATTGCTCCCCCGGTAAAGCCATTTTTTATTTTAAAAGCAGCAAAAAATCTCTTGCATTTCTTAAAAAGATGTGGTAAGATTATTCTTGCTACGGCGCCATAGCCAAGTGGTAAGGCAGAGGACTGCAAATCCTTTACCCCCAGTTCAAATCTGGGTGGCGCCTCCAACGAATATAAAACCCGCGCCTACGCGTGGGTTTTATCAATTCGCCGGAATGGCGGAATTGGCAGACGCAGGGGACTTAAAATCCCCCGGTAGAAATACTGTACCGGTTCGACCCCGGTTTCCGGCACCACAATAGGGCTTTGCAAACAACGCAAAGCCCTATTGTTTTTTATTGCCAGCCTCCGCCCCCTCGCCGCCGGTAAACCGTTTGCCAATCGGTCAACCGGCTCTTGACAAAAAAAAAATTCGGTGTTAGACTAAGTCCATGAAAAGACCAAGTCTTATACTTGAGCATGTCCAAGAATCAAACCAATCCCATACTAAAGGAGAAACATTATGAAGAAATTGTGGATAGCCATCCTGTTAGGCCTGGCCCTTTGTTTGACCGCCGCCTGCAACAATAACGATCAACCCTCCGGCGGCGATACCGCTATGGAAGACGATTCCCAAACCACAGACGGCGCCCAAAGCAACGGCGGCGAACCGGTTACCATCAAGGTAGGCATGGCCGGTAAAGACATTAAAACCGCCTGCATCATCTTAGCCCAATCTTTGGGCTTGTTCGAAGAAGAAGGGATACAAGTCGAGTTTGTAACCATATCCAATCTGGCCGACGGCCTTACCGCCGTGGATATGGGCAAACTGGATATGTTGCCCTTCGGCGTCATTCCCACCGCTACTTTCGTTAGTCAAGGCACAGACGTGGTAATCATCGGCGGCACCATCAGCGAAGGCAGCGAAGCCATTACCCTGCCGGAAAACGCCGATGCATATCAAAACGCAGAAGATTTCAAAGGAAAAAGGGTCGGCTGCTACCGCATGGAAACCGGTCATATGGTAATGAAAGGATTGCTCCGGGAAGCCGGCTTAACCATCGGCGAAGGACAAGACGTGGAATTCGTACTGATGGACAGCATGGCTTCCATTGCCGAAGCGGTGAAAAAGGGAGAATTGGATATCGGTTTTGTAAATAGCGGTTATGGAGAAATCGCCAAACAAAACGATTTGGCGGTCGCTTTTTACGTCGGCGAATGGAAAAGCGATTTTCCCTGCTGCCGTCAAACCGTTTCCCGGGCTGCATTAACGGAAAAAAGAGACGCCCTGGTACAATTTATGGTAGCTTGCCTGCGCGCCTACCAAATCTATTTGTCCGACCCCGAAACGACCATTGACGTTCTGGCGGAATATTCCGGACAAAGCGAAGACTATGTGGAAGCGGTGATGTATCATGGCGCCATGGTCATATCCCTGGATCCCAACCGCAATAAAGTAGACGATTTCTACCAGGTCATGAAAGCCAACGGCGATATCGATGCCAATACCCAATATGAATTGCGGGATCAAACCGACGTCACCGTCTACGAAGACGCCTTAAACGAATTGTTGGAACGTAATCCCCAAGATCAAGTATTGCTCCAATTAAAAGAAGAGTTCCAAGTCAATAATTTCTAAAAAGGGGTAGCTTATGCCGAAATTATCTTTTAACCAGGTGGATTTTGCCTATAAACAAAACAAAAAACTTTACCCCGCCCTACACAATCTAAATTTACAAATCCAGACGGGAGAATTCGTCTGCGTTGTCGGCCCTTCCGGTTCCGGAAAAAGTACCTTGCTTTACTTAGCAGCCGGTTTGTTGCAGCCGGATCATGGGCAAATCCTCCTGGATGGCAAACCCATGCCCCGTCCCAACGTAGACCGGGCGGTAGTCTTTCAGCAATATTCACTGTTTCCTTGGCTAACCGCCCAGGAAAACGTGGCTTTTGGCCTGCGGCAAGCTCATCGCGGAATGAGCAAAAAAGAAGCCCTGGCCCAGGCCGCCAGTTTCTTGGCCCAGGTAGAAATGGCGGAAGCCGGCGATAAATATCCCAGCCAACTATCCGGCGGTATGCGGCAAAGGGTAGCGATTGCCCGCGCTTTGGCTTTAGATGCAGATATATTGTTGCTAGATGAACCCTTCGGCGCCTTGGATACCAAAAAACGCCAAAATCTGCAAGACTTATTGGAAAAATTATGGCAAAACGGCGCCAAACGTCAAACCGTATTGTTCATCACCCATGATATCGAAGAAGCCGCTTTATTAGGCGACCGTATCCTTTTTTTGGACAAAGGTTGCGTATGCCAGGATATGCCTATGCCTTTGCCCCGCCCCCGGCGATCCTTAGCCAGTAGCCACGCCGCCGGCTATATGCAAGCAGTGGCAGAATTAAAAGCCCTGTTTTATCAATATCCAGATCAAGAACAGCCTTGGTCGCAGGAAGCCGCCTGCCTATGAGGCGCCTCCTCTTTATCCTGGATCATATCGCGCTTTTTGCGTTGATCGCGCTTTTATTTCACCCGGGCGCCAGAGAGGTAGCTGCCCCTTGGGCTTTTTTGGTTTTTCTCTTTCTGGCGGAGCTATTTTTTCTCATTCAATATCGCAAAAGACAAAACCGTACCGCCGCCTCGTGGATCATTTTGCTGATCTGGCTATTGTTGTTGCTATGGGAATGTTGCGCCAGCCAATGGAATATTGCGCATCCGGTATTAATCCCCTCTCCAGAAAACGTTTTTAACGTGTTCTATAGCGAATGGAAGCAATTGTTAGAGGGTCTATATTCTTCTACGCAATTGCTGTGTATCGGCTTTGCCGTAGCTTTAAGCTTAGGCGTGGGACTAGGCTTGCTCACCGGCTGGCTAGATGGTTTGCGCCAAGTAGCTTACCCCATCGCCTATGTGATCAGCCCCATTCCGCCGGTAGTTTACGCTCCCTATTTAATCGCCCTAATGCCCACTTTCCGCAGCGCTTCCGCTTTGGTAATTACCTTAGGCATATTCTGGCCCACATACTTAAATATGATCGTACGGGTACAAAGCGTGGATCGGCGCATCATCGATTCCGCCCGTATGTTAGGGGTGTCCACGCCGCAAATGGTAGGCAAAATTCTTCTGCCCTATGTGCTGCCAGGTCTGGTTTCCGGCCTAAAAGTTTCCTTGGCTACATCAATTATGATGTTGACCTTCGCCGAAATGATGGGCGCCACCAGCGGCGTAGGCTACTTCATTATCAACTATACCCACTATGGCAACTATACCAATGTGGTAGCAGGTATTATCTTGGTCGCCTTATGGGTTACCGTACTCAATAAATTGGTCACACTTTTGGAAAAAAAACTCGTCAAAGGCGGCGAAGGCATCGGCTAAGCCCAGTACCCATACCATATGCCGATCCGATTGATCTCGCCGCTTTGTATCCTCCGCTCCCTAGCGAAGTCAAAAACGCCCCTCTTGGCTACGGCCAGCGATGGGGCGTTTTTTCATGCCAGGATGCAAATCACCTCGCAGCCTGCGTAAGACGCCATCCGTCCGCCATCCATCCCCCATCCGCTTCAAATTCTTTTTCCCGCTTCGCTGAATTCCCCTTGCCACAAGCCAACTTATAAAGTATATTAGATATATCTTAATTACTAATATACATTTGCGGCAATCCTCCCGTCGCTATAACGGCGGCAAACGCTTATCGCAGCGCCGTCCGGCCTAAGATTGGCTGGCATATATAAAAAGGAGCAAACGCCTTATGGAAGAACAAGCCAAAAAAATTGCCGATCTATTAAAAATTGTGGCCAATAAACACCGGCTGTTGATCTTATGCGCCTTGCTGAAAGGCCGCCTCAGCGTCGGCGAAATCCATAAATGCTCCCCCAATATTACCGCCTCCGCAATATCCCAACACTTACGCCAGCTAAAAACCGCCGTCATCCTTGCCGCAGAAAAACAATGCATGCATGTGATCTATTGGATACAGGATCCGCGAATCATTGCCTTCATGCAAACTCTACAAGAACATTTTTGCACAGAGGAAAGGAGATAAACGCATATGAGAATAATTGTTAACAGCGCCAAATGCCCGCAGAATCATCTCTGTCCCTCGATAGCGGTTTGTCCCCAAGGGGCCATTTCGCAAAAAGACATATACTCCCTGCCACTGGTGGATGAAACCGCCTGCGTGATCTGTGAAAAATGTATGCGCTTTTGCCCAAAGGGCGCTTTCGAAAAGGTGGAATAAATCCTTATCCCCAACCGTCCTTCATCAGATATGTCCAAGGATACGCCATACATATGCCTGCCTATATAGCCAACGGAAATTCAGGGAAAGGATACGCAATCTATGACCAGAAGACCGCAACAAGTGCATATTTTTCTCTTTCGCAAACGGCACGAAACTTATGAATACGCTCTGTTTCAAAGAGCGGATACGCCCTTTTGCTGGCAAGGCGTATGCGGTGGATTGGAAGATGCAGAAACGCTGGAAGAGGGCGCCCGGCGGGAAATTTTTGAAGAAGCGGGAATTGACACCTATGCGCCCCTCTACCCGTTAGAAAGCATCAGTTATCTGCCGGACTATCTCTTCAGCGAAACAGATCGAGCCTTCTGGGGAAAAGATATTGCCGTTATACCCATGTATTTCTTTGCCATGCCATGGCAAGGGGCTATCCAGCTTTCCGAAGAACATACCGATTACAAATGGCTGTTCTATCAGCAAGCTTACGAGCTAATGTGTTTTCAGGATCAACAAATCGCCCTTTATGAATTAAACCAAAAGCTGTTGCGTCATATTCTTCTCCCCAACCAGCTATCGCCCCATCCCCTAGGGAATACCCCCAATTCTACGCCGTCATGACGGCGATGCAAGCCTACCGCTACACCTTTTGCCCAATCATCCCCGGTTTATCCCTCTTTCCCTGTCGCTGATGCGTAGATTGCCGCCGCTCCGCAGCCATGCTATAATCATAATCATAGCAAATCAGCAAATCGGCTACGGAGGTCTATCCTATGCATTCCTATGTCACCGGCGCTACCATTAAACGCCTACGAGAAGCCAAGACGCTAACCCAAGCAGAACTGGCGGAACAAATCGACGTCAGCAGCAAAACCGTATCCAAATGGGAAACGGGCAAAGGATTTCCAGATATCTCGCTATTGCAGCCTTTGTCGTCTGCCCTAGGGGTTTCCATTATGGAGCTGATGTCCGGCGCCGCCGTAGCCAATGGCAATCGCTGCGCCAATATGCTACGTTCCAAAATATACGTCTGTCCAGTCTGCGGCAATATTATGCACACCATGGGCGAAGCGGTGGTCAGTTGCTGCGGCATTAGCCTTTCCGCTCTAGAAGCGGAAGATGCCGACGTCAACCATTTTCCCAAAATTCAACCGGTGGAGGACGAACATTTCATCTCCATCGATCATCCCATGACCAAAACTCACTACATCTCCTTTATCGCCTATGTCTCGCCCGACCGGCTACAAATGATCAAACTATATCCCGAAGGTGAAGCCCAATGTCGGATACGCCTAGCCAAACATGGTTATCTTTACATGTATTGCAACCACCATGGCTTGATGAGATATAAACTATCCTCATCCAACCTTGCCGGGAAGGATAAGCGGCCAACTATGCCCTTGCCTGCCTGGCCGCCTAAATAACGTCCGGCCAAAAATCAATCCTTCAAACAAAATAGTCTGCGGTGCGCGCCGCAGACTATTTTTGTCTATTTTATGATGTTCCGTTGTAGATAACCACATACGGCCTTGCTCCAAACAAATCCCGCCGTCTTTGCAGTTTATATGGCCTTTTGCTAAGCGCTTTGGCCGGCAATTCTCGATTCAGGATTTTTTCGCCTTTTTCCTACCTTTGCCCTGGGCGATTTTGATCACCGTGCCCGTTAAAGCAAACAAGGCGATAGCGTTGGGAAGCACCATTAAATTATTCAACATATCCGTCAATTGCCAAACCAAAGTATTGGACATCAGAGTACCCAAGAAAATAAAAAGCAACGCAATCACCGCATATACCGGAGCTGCCTTTTTGCCAAACAAATAGACAACGTTAATCTTACCAAACATATTCCAGCCCAACACCGTAGAAAAAGCAAAGAAAAACAAACATACCGCCACAAACATAGCGCCGGCTTCGCTGCCAAATACCGTACCAAAAGCAGTCTGGGCCAAATTGGTATTACTAATATTCTCTGGAATCACGCCGTCATGTAGAATACCGCCGCTGGTATATAGGGTAGAGATGATCACCAAGGCATTGAGGGTAAGCACTACAAAAGTATCGATAAACACGCCGATCATAGCCACCACGCCTTGGTCATGGGGATCCTTCACATTGGCTTGGGCATGGGCATGCGGCGTGGAACCCATACCCGCCTCATTGGAAAACAATCCTCGCTTAGCTCCTTGACTAATGGCAGTCATAAGGGCGTAACCAAAACTGCCGCCAATGATAGATTGCGGCTGAAAAGCATAGCGCACAATCATCCCAATGGTTTCCGGCAAATAAGCCGCCCGTACCACCAATACGGCCAAACTACCCATGAGAAAAATCACCGCCATCACAGGCACCAGCTTTTCGGTAACCGCCGCCAAACGGCTGACGCCGCCTATAAAAATCACCGCGCATACAATCACGAAAACAATTCCTACCGTCCAGGAAGGAACATGAAAAGCCGTTTCAAAGGTGGAACCGATAGAATTGGATTGCACCATACAACCCATAAATCCCAAGGCCAAAATAATGGCCACGGCAAAAAAACCAGCCAAAAATTTACCAAAAGCGCCTTTAAACGCCGTAGTAATGTAATACACCGGTCCACCATGGATAGCGCCCTGATCGTCCACCACCCGGGTCTTGATCGCCAAAGTCGCCTCGGCATAAATGGTGGCCATGCCAAAGAAAGCGATAATCCACATCCAAAAGATAGCGCCGGGACCACCGATCAAAATAGCGCCGGCAGTGCCAACAATATTGCCGGTGCCAACCTGGGCGGCGATGGCGGTAGCCAAAGCCTGAAATGAACTCATGCCCCGGTCCTGACGGCCGCCCCGTAAAGATAAATTGCCAAACACCTTACGCATACCTTCGCCAAAACAACGGACCTGGATAAACCGGGTGCGAATGGAGTACCATAGCCCTACCCCAAGCAATAATATCACCAAAATATAACTGGATAAGGTCTCGTTGATCTGCCAAACAATCGGATACAACCAATCTTCCACCGTTTGCAATACTTCCAACATACCGTTACTCTCCTCTTTCCACAATAAAAACAGGCCGTGGCGTCACCCACGACCAAAAAAGACAAAATCTACCGAACGGCGGCTGCAATCTTCCAGCCGGTCGCATGGTTTCTCCGTCCTTTTGCCTGAGAGATTAACGGCGCGAAGTCGTGCCGTTTTGCCCCTTCGGCCCTCGTTCATGAGCTTCTCCAGAACGACATTCACGCACAGTCCTCATTTCTGTTCAAAACACCTGAAAGCATTACTCCTTCGGCAAGCCGGCGGCTTTTTCCTGGGCGCTGCACCTGTCTTATTTTATACAATTGAAATTTTTGTTATATATGTCTCGGTTATATATTGTCAAGATATATGCGCTCCGTCAACCATTGACGCCGCCCTGCAGCCTTCTTCCCTGCCCACAGCGTCCGGCGGCTAATAGCCCAATCCGCGCAAAATATCCTGCACCCCGTCTTGATAACAATCCGGCACAATAGACAAAATTACCGTGTTCTCAATACGTGAAACCACAGTATAACTGTCATTGACGTTTAGCGTATATTTCTCGCCTTGCGGAAAATCTACGCTACTTTGCTTATATGCTCCCGCCGATTCCTCCAGCAGTCGATTTTTTGCTTGAAGAAAGAATTGCCGTGCCTGCGAAACGGAAGCGAAAGATAAATACCAAATGCGACATTCTCCCTTTTCCGCTGCATAGGCCAGTTGCCATCCGCCGTCTATTTCATTAGGCGCGCCTGACTGCACGCCATAACCATGCGCCTGCATTTCATCCACAAAATCCTGCGGCGGCAGCGGATCTGTTGGCCGCAACAGCCGCCAACCCAAAACTGCCGCCAATAAAATAAAAATCAATCCGCCCGCCAACATAATTCCACGAATCCATCTGCGGTTCTTAAGCCCAGACCCTGCCTGCGCCAGCCGCTTTTGCGGTTGCTGCAACAACTCTTCCAGGTGCCAGGCGGCCTCCCTGCCAAAAGTCCGGCTAACCCAATCCGGATCATATTTGTCATTATTGCGGTCAAAAGTATAGCTCCAGGATTTTTCCACCGAAGATCCGGCTATCCATCCCGGCCGGTTGAATTTCAGCGCATCTACATAAACCGTGAAAAAACTTAAAATCGGCAGCATATGCCGATAGGCCTCATCTAAATGCAAATAAAAAACATCCAGGCGATCCCATACGTCCAGCGGTTTGCTAATTTGAGCGATTTGCCGCTCCCCATCAAACACACTGACCACATAAGTTTTTCCCAAAGCCCGATTATAGCAATTGTATATTCGTTGCCGATATTCGATGATCATTTGGCTAGCAAATATACCGTCGATCTGCGTATAAAAAGCGCCAAGCGCCTGTCCACCCCGGCCAATCACCTGATATTTCATCAATTGAGCAGACGTACCAAACAGATACTTATACTGGGAAATTTCCTCCATAGTATTTTCCAGAACACTGTAGGTCGTATGAAACGCTTCATTCCCGTCTACGTCGGTAAATATCAGTTTCCGTAGATTTTCAATATGCAAAGGAGCCCGAATGTTAGCCCAAGGCGTTTGCGCACGAAACAAAATTTCCGCATCTTCTTCTACCTGAAAAAGATTTTTGCCATTAGCCTCAACTTGCCTTATGGTGATAAACATATGTACCTCCCATTAGCCATCATTCTGCTAGAACTAGCATACATAAAAACGGAAAATTTGTCCATGACAAATAAAAAAACCAGTCGTATGAGATATCCTACATACGACTGGCTGGCGCGCCGAAAGGGACTCGAACCCCCGACCCACGGATTAGAAGTCCGTTGCTCTATCCAGCTGAGCTACCGGCGCACAAAAAAAATGGAGCGGGTGATGGGAATCGAACCCACGTAGCCAGCTTGGAAGGCTGGAACTCTGCCATTGAGTTACACCCGCACGGATAGTAAGTATTATATAGTAAATATTAAAAAAAAGCAAGGAAAATTTTGTTTTTTCTTAGCGTCGCTTGTTCCGGAACCAGGGGAAAATCTGTCCCAGATTTTCCCCTGGTTCACCAGTTGACAGTTTCATAAAGGTTGGGGCAAAAAGAATTATACGTCAAATACGCCGCCGCCTAAAAATTCCCGCAGAATAGAATTGAATGGGACGAACTTCAATTCTTCCGTAGCTGGTTTGAAGTAACGTATAAAGCGTAGCAGCCTTTTGGATTCCAAATAACGGGGATGATCCTGGGGAACGGTGAGTAAAGCCGCCTCCACAATAGGCCGCAATATGGATAGCTCATAGATTAAAGTAGAATTAAAATAATAATCGGCGTTTTCCTGATAGGGGAAAATATTATGATGTTCCCCCCGACGCACCTCGTCCCAATGCAAGAGGGTATCCCCAGGAGACATACCGCGAAACTGCATATCCCGCACCATACGTCGGAACAAACGGCTATCGGACGTACCCACCGGCATGTATTGATCAAAATTTAGCTGCGTCAAAGCAGATACAAATATTTTCCGTTTATATTTGTCATCTACCGCAGCGGAAAGCTGATCGTTTAAAGCATGAATGCCTTCAACAATGATAATCTGTTTATCCGATAATTTACAAGGTTGCGCATTAGGAATGCTTTTTCCGGTAATAAAATCGTAGCGCGGCAAGCAAACTTCTTTACCTGCCAGCAAGTCGTTCATATTTTGATTAAAAAGCGGCAGATTTAAAGCTGCTATCCCTTCAAAATCCGGTTTTCCATTTTCCATCAACGGCGTTTTATCCCGATCCACAAAATAATCGTCCATAGAGATGGTAAGCGGGTTGATACCTAAAGTGCGAAATTGGATTTTTAATCTCTGGGTGGTGGTTGTTTTGCCGGAAGACGAGGGGCCTGCCAATAATATCAACCGAACCTCGGGAAACAGGGCGTACAAACTGTCGGAAATGCTATGTAGCGTCCTTTCCTGTAAATTTTCCGCAATCAGCATCAATTCTTTAAATTCGCCACGATCGATAATATTATTCAAATCCGCTACCGTTTCCACATGTAGCAGTTCGCTCCAATCATGATAACCATTGAGAATAGCATGTAATTGTTTGGGCTCAAAGTCGTTTTCATTTTCGCAGCCCAGATAGCGGCGGGGTGGTAAATGCAAAACAAATCCATCCTCAAAAGGTTGCAATCGCACCTGTCCCAGCAGACCGCTGCGGTTGACCATTCGGCCAAACAGATAATCGCTGATACCTTCTAGGGTATACAAGCTCATATAAGCGTCGCCACGATTCTCAATCAATTGTGCTTTGGCGGGATTGCCGGCAGCACGAAAATAGGCCGCCCCATCCTCACGAAAGATACGGGTATGACTAATCGGTAAGTCGGCGTTGACCAATTCCATATACTGTTCTTCCAAGGAGGCCACTTCCGCCGGAGTGATGGCCGTACCGTCCTCCCGATCCAACCAGCAAAACAAACCGTCTCCCAAAGAATGACTAACCCACAATTGCCGCTGAGGAAAAACTTGAGCCGCCGCCACTTTGAGCACAAAAATCGAGCTACGTTTATATATACCCCGTCCCAAATCGCAGTCGAAATCCAACCAAATCACCCGACTGTCGGCAAACAAGGGATAATCCAATTCCTGCAACTCATCATTAACCACCGCCGCCAAAGGTTCCAAGGGGCGCTCCGGAATTTGACTGGCCAAATAGGCCAACGTAGCCCCCTGGGCCACCTGGATGGTAGAACCATCTTCAAACGTAACTTTAATGGTTTCGCTCATTATAAACCTCCCTTACGTTAAATTTTCCCGGTTCAAAGCTTGTAAATCTTGGCGCACAAATACGCCGTCCTTTTCGATCAATTCGTCATCGATATAAATCTCACAACCGCCGTATTCCGGCCGCATAATATATACCAAATCCCAATGGATAGCACTATAATTGCCGTTATCACAATTTTCATAGCAATTACCCGGCGTAAAATGAAAACTACCAAATATTTTTTCATCAAACAAGATATCTTTCATCGGTTTTTCAATAAACGGATTCAAACCAAAGGCAAATTCCCCAATATATCTGGCGCCAGGATCGCTATCGAAAATGGCCTGCAAAGCTTTTTTATCCCCAGATTGACAATCCGCTTCGACAATTTTGCCTTGGGAAAAACGCAACGTAACCCCCTCAAAAACCTGCCCCCGATTGGGACTAGGGGTATTATAGGTAATATATCCCTCAACGCTATCTTTTACCGGCGCGGTAAAGACCTCCCCGTCGGGAATATTTAAGCGGCCATCGCATTTGACCGATGACATACCAGTAATACGGAAACGCAAATCCACGCCTTTTCCTAGAATATGCACGGAATCGGCGTTATCCAACAATTTTTTCAGCGGATCCATTGCTTTGGAAAATTTAGCATAATCCATGCAGCATACCTTAAAATAGAAATCCTCAAATTCATCTGTTGGCATGGCGGCATTTTGGGCCATAGAATCGTTGGGATAGCCAAGAATAACCCATTTGGTTTTAGCCACCCGAATATCATAATGGACCGGTTTGACGAATAATCTGTCGTAACGGCTTAAAACGTCATCATCAACGCCTTTCATATCGTAAAGATTATCTTTGCTGCGCACGCCGATATAAGCATCCATTTCGCTCATCCGTTGAGCCTCCCAGCGAGCCCGGTCTTGCATCGCCTGATCGTCAGCTCCCAGCAACCATTCTTTTTCCACCCGTTCATTCAACAAATGCATGAAAGGATGGCCCTGACGGCGATAAACCGCTTTGATCAATTCACGGGTCAAGGCTTCGTCCCGGCCTTTGATTTCCAACAATACTTTTTCTCCCGCTTGTAAATCCACCGCATATTCAACCAACTGTTTGGCTAAGGCGGCGTATCGTTCATCCCGCATATGCAGAACCTCCTTTAATAAACACGAAGCCATGATGGCATTTTCGTTTGGAATCGTCTGGATCATGGTAAAAAAACATCCTTATCTATTTATTGTAGCCATTTTTCGAAAAAAAAACAATGTAAATTTATTTTATTCCATACGGGCACCGGCTATTCACCCCAGGGCGAACCACGTCATATCATATACCAAACGGTTCTCCCCGCACTGCCGCTCCGTACCGGTAGCGGCCGCGCCCGGACTCCTCCCCGGATTATCCATGCGAGGAGAATCGCGCCGTACAAAAATAAAAAGCGGTAAAGGAGAGATGTTTTATGTTCGGTTTTGGCAATTGCTGCAACGACGGTTGCTCCGGGGATTTGTGGAGCTGCATCATTAACCTAATCATTTTGTTCATCGTTCTTGAGTTTCTCTGCAACATTATCAACGGTAACGGCGGATTAAATTGCTAAAGGAGGATACGCATATGAACTGCTACACGAATTGCACGCAAACGAACAATCGCATGGAATGCGCCGATACTGGTTGCGGTTGCATGGGAGACGGTTTTAGCTGCATCGTAAATTTGATTATCGTTTTAATCGTATTGCAATTCCTGACCCAAATTATTTGCAGCACCCGCTGCGAATGTTAAAACGCAATCTACGACCATTTCCCCGACGTTTTTGGCCGGCGGTTTAACCGCCGGCATATCCGGGGACCGACAAGCGCGCCGGTCCCCGGAATATAACCGGCGGGGCGCGCATCTTTTATTTAGCCCGCCACCGGCATGTTTTTTGCCGGACAATAGCGGGCCGTTTGCCGTTTTTTTCGACGCTGGTTTTACAGTTTTTGGCAATATGCCGACTAGAAGGAACCTTTTGCGCCGGAAAAACATAAACTGTTTGCTATACGGAAAGCCTGAGGTACAAAATTATGCAAAGCGGCTTATTTAACACCTACAATATCTTTTCTCCCAAATCAGGCTTTAGCGCGCCGCTTCATTCGCTTATGAAGGGCATTTTGGGCAACGGCAACCCTATGTCCCTATTGTCCGCTTTGTCCGGGGCAAACGGCGCCGCCGCCAACCCTTTCGCCTCTATTGCCGGCGGCTTGGCAAACGCCAACGGTTTGGGCAGCGCAAACGGCTTAGGAGGTTTGGGAAGTTTGGCCGGCTTAGCCGGGTTAAACGGCATAAGCGGCATGGGCAACCTAGGGAATTTAGCTGGTTTAGCCGGTTTAGGCGGCCTAGGCGGCTTAGGAAATTTGGCCGGTTTAGCCGGTTTGGGCGGCATTTCTGGAGGAAACGGCTTTGATCCGCAAATATTAAACACCATTTTAAGCAATTTGACCGCCAAAGCGGCCCAGTCAACTACTTCCCAGTCCCAATCTACGCCGCCAGAAGAAGAAAATATTAAAGATGCCTCTTATAGGCCTGTAGAAGACGACGAGCCAACGGCAACTGAGGAAACGCCGCCAGACACCAACTCTAGCCAAGCGAAGCAAACGGAAACCGACGGTTCCAATTCGCCGCCGCCGTTTTGGCAAAATCTGGATCCAGCTTTGCTAAGCGCTTTGGCGCAACTTTTGTTCAAAGGTAGCGCCGGCGGCGGAGGCAACAAAACGGCGGCAAACCATGTTATGGATCAAGAAGAAGATGCGGATTACGATCCATGCCGCGACTGTCTTTGCGACTGTCCCCGCGCGGCAATGCGTTTGCCTTTGTATCAGGAAGTTCGACAAATGGCGGCAAATTGGCGGCGTTATTAATCAGCAAAGGAGAGGGAATATGAATGATACTATGCCTCAGGTACATAATTTAGGCGATTTAAAAAATTTATTACAACAATATGGCAGCATGTTGTCGCCAGAAAACCGGCTTTTGATTCAAAGCCTTATCGGCGAGCTGGAGAAAGGCGGCGATCCCCAGGCGCTGCTTCGTTTAGCTGGACAAATGCAGCAAAGCGCTTCCCGCCAACAGCAGCAAATCAATAATATGCCTGGCGGCAATGCGCCTGGCGGCAACCATAACGCCGGGGCAAACAGCGGCCGGCGCGGCCAAAACGGCGGCCGAAGCGGCAACCGCCGCCGGCCTGCAACCGCCTCGCGAAATTATCATCGTTAACAGGCTTGATCCATACGTCTTGGTTTTACAAGCCCATATAAAAAACAAAAATTACCGTTTAAACAGCGGTAATTTTTGTTTTTTTGGGCATACTAAGGCCGGTTAAACGAAATCTCTTTTTTCTCCAGTCGATTTTTCAAACGCCAGCAAAATCGCCTAGAACAAATGCCAAAATCCATGGTTTTCTTTTGCCGGCAAGAAATCGTATACGCCGGAGAAAAAGCGGATGCTCGTTTATTTCCAAGTTATAGATAGATCAAAGCTTATGCCAAAAGGAGGTGCCAAAGATGCCTGAAATCAAATGCATGGTGGAAGAATGTAAATATAACGACGGACGTCATTGCAGCGCCAGCCAAGTAGACGTTTGTTCCTGCGGTTGCTCCCATGTAACCTGCGCCAATGAAACGGCCTGTGAAACTTTTGTCAGCCGCAACTAAGTGAAAATGCGATTAGAAGTTAGACGGCAGCGGTAATAAGCGGTGGGCATGATAGGCCGCCGACTTTGCCGCAGAGATATGGATGCGCCGATCTCTCTGGATCATATCCAGTTTTTCGCAAAAAAGCAGGCAAAAGACCGCCTTGTTGGCGACGGTCTTTTGCCTGCTTCACAATGCTGGCGTTCCGTTTGGTAGCCGCTATTGGGTAGCCATTATAATGACAAAGAAAAAAGACATATTCTAAATGGCGTCAAAAACAAAACGGCTTGCCCTATCAGCAGGGCAAGCCAAAAAATAACGTTAATCTTCAGGAATGACGCTTTTATCAATCGGCTGCCGTTTTAAATTTAAGACGGGGATATTAGCCACCAGCGCTACCCCTTCGTCCTCCCGGGTGAGGCTAACTTCTAATGCATCTTTGTCGATTTCCATATATCGACCGATAACGGCGATAAGATCTTCCCGCAGGCTGTCCATGGTTTGCTCGGAAATATCCATCCGATCATGAACCAAAACCAAACGCAATCGTTCCTTGGCTACAGTTTTTGAAGCCTCGCTTTCCGTATCTTTGCCGAAAAACTTGGCCAAAACGCCGCTTATACCCATAGTTTCGCCTCCTTAATCCCCAGCGAACAGACTTTTGATTTTTCCGAAAAAGCCTCTCTTTTCATCTAAAGACATCAGCGGCACCGCTTCGCCGCAAATGCGCCGGGCAATATTGCGAAAAGCCTCGCCAGGACGGGAATTGCTATCCAAGACGGTGGGTTCCCCGCGATTGGTTGAAATGACGATTGCATCATCGTCCGGCACAATACCTAGCAATTCTACGGCCAAAATATCCAAAATATCTTCTACACTCATCATGTCGCCGGTTTTGACCATATTCACCCGAATGCGGTTGATGATCAATTTGGGCGCACGAATTTCCGCCGCTTCCAGCAGGCCGATGATCCGGTCCGCATCCCGTACCGCCGAAACCTCCGGCGTGGTTACCACAATCGCTTCTTCCGCCCCGGCTATAGCGTTTTTGAAACCATGCTCAATACCGGCGGGACAATCGATAATCACAAAATCAAATTCGTCTTTCAGTTTATCGCATAGTTCAACCATTTGGTCGCTGGTCACAGCCGTTTTATCTTTGGTTTGAGCGGCCGGCAGCAAAAACATATTTTCCAAACGTTTATCTTTAATCAAAGCTTGTTTCAGACGGCAATTACCGCGTACCGCATCTACGATATCGTAAACGATACGGTTTTCCAAGCCCAACACCACGTCTAAATTACGTAGACCGATATCAGTATCCACCATCACTACCTTTTGTCCCATCATGGCCAAGGCCGTGCCGATATTGGCGGTGGTAGTGGTTTTACCCACGCCGCCTTTACCGGATGTGACTACGATAACTTTTCCCATGCTTTAGCCTCCTTTGTTGGCTGATTGTCGATGGTTCGCCAGCCTATCTTTGAGCCTGATATGGCTCGATAATTACCGCGTTTTCGCGGATTCTGGCCGTTTCCGGCGGTTTATGACCTTCGTCGCCGCCGCCCTCCGGTGGACGGGTAATATGCGACGCTATTCTCAATTGGGTTGGCGACAAAGTCAAAGCCGTTACGGTAGCCGCATCTTCGCCGGTGGCGCCGGCATGAACCACACCCCGCAAAGCGCCCATAACCAAAATATGGCCGGAGGCAATGATTTCCGCCCCCGGATTTACGTCGCCCAGAACCACAACGTTGCCATCGAAATTCACGTTTTGACCCGATCGCAAAGAGCGCTGCACCAATAAGGTTGGCTTATCGCTAAGCTTGGCCGGCCATTGTTCCGTCATGTACCCTTCTTCCTTTCCGCCGCTCGTAAAGAGCATAATCCCATAAGAATTATTAATTTCTCCTTGCGTTCCTTTTTTCCTGCTGTTTTGGCGATTTTTTATATGTTTTTTCCATAGCTTTTGTCCGTTGCCCCGCTATTGCAAATTAGCAATCTACACGTAAACCGAAGCATCTGTGAAAACGGCGGGTATTTTTTGGTTACAAAAGATCTAAGAGAGGCCAGGCTTGTACAACGACGGCCAATTTGATCGAAAGAATCGTTGTTGCGGCGATCAAAAAGAGTCAAGAAACGTTTTTTAAAGCTCAGGATTTCTTTGAGAAAAAGTATTGATTTTTGATGTAAGATATGATATATTAATCAAGCGTCCTGAAGATAATCGGCTTTTCTCTTTACTTAGCGATTGTTCGTCAAACGTTTATCCAAAGGCGCGCTAGGCTTATATGCGGCTGTGGCGGAATTGGCAGACGCGCTAGATTCAGGTTCTAGTGGAGGTTGCTTCGTGGGGGTTCAAGTCCCTTCAGCCGCACCAAAGAGAGATGCGATATAGATCGCGTCTCTCTTTTTTCTTTTCCTAAACAAACAATAACTTCGCTTCTCGACTTCGCTTCTCGACTTCGCTTCTCGACTTCGCTTCTCGACTTCGCTTCTCGACTTCGCTTCTCGACTTCGCTTCTCGACTTAGATTCTCAGCTTTGCTTCTCGGCTTTGCTTCTCGGCTTCGCTTCTCGACTTCGCTTCTCGGCTTCGCTTCTCAGCTTCGCTTCTCGACTTTGCTTCTTGGCTTCGCTTCTCGACTTCGCTTCTCAGCTTCGCTTCTCGACTTCTCTTCTCGACTTCGCTTCTCGACTTCGCTTCTCAGCTTCGCTTCTCGACTTTGCTTCTCGGCTTTGCTTCTCGACTTCGCTTCTCAGCTTCGCTTCTCG
>CASEQE010000049.1 GCA_949289995.1 uncultured Peptococcaceae bacterium | reverse complement strand
AGGCCATCACTTGGGCGCCGCCCTCTTTGGACAGGCACAGGGTGATCGCTGCGGTCAAAGTCGTTTTGCCGTGATCCACGTGACCAATGGTACCAACATTGACATGCGGTTTTGTTCTTTCAAATTTTTGCTTCGCCATTTAAACTACCTCCATTTGATATTAACGAACTGGATTATGATCTATTTTACAGGGCAGCCCCCGTTATTTCTATGAATTGTAACCCCGCGCTTTCAGCATTTCCCGCATCAGGTTTTCCGGGACTTCTTCGTAATGGTCGAATTGCATGGTATACACGCCCCGTCCCTGGGTTTTGGAGCGCAAATCCGTGGCGTAGCCAAACATCTGCTTCAGCGGGGCATACCCCCGAATCACCTGTACGTTGCCGCGCATTTCTACCCCTTCCAAACGACCCCGGCGGGCGTTCAAATCGCCGATTACATCGCCCAAATATTCCTCCGGCGTAATCACTTCCAGTTTAAAAATCGGTTCCAACACCACCGGATCGGCTTTGGCGCAACCTTCCCGGAAGGCCATAGAGCCGGCGATCTTGAATGCAACCTCCGAACTATCCACCTCATGATAAGAACCGTCCACCAAGACAGCTTTAATATCCACGCAGGGGAAGCCGGCTACCACGCCGTTTTCCATCGCCTCTTGAATACCGGCGGAAATCGGCTGCACAAATTCTTTAGGAACCGCGCCGCCCACGGTTTTATCCTCAAACAAA
The DNA here is from genome assembly GCA_949289995.1 of uncultured Peptococcaceae bacterium. Taxonomy (GTDB): domain Bacteria; phylum Bacillota; class Dehalobacteriia; order UBA4068; family UBA4068; genus JAILCQ01. Next base: position 23,321 of record CASEQE010000049.1, on the reverse strand, counting down.
TATCCTTCGCCAGAGGGCAGCGGTTCAAAATCCACCACGCAATGGCCGTATTGTCCATGACCGCCGCTTTGCCGCACGAATTTGCCCGTGGCCCGCACTTTTTTGCGAATCGTTTCCTTGTACGCCACTTGCGGTTTGCCTACGTTAGCGTCTACACGAAACTCCCGCAGCAGACGATCGACGATAATTTCCAAATGCAACTCGCCCATACCGGCGATGAGCATTTGTCCGGTTTCCGCATTGGTCCGCACCTTAAATGTAGGATCCTCCTCGGCCAATTTCGCCAGCGCCAGAGCCATTTTTTCTTGATCGGCCACGGTCTTCGGCTCGATTGCCACGTCAATCACCGGCTCGGGAAACTCCATAGATTCCAAAATCACCGGATTTTCCTCCAAACACAGCGTATCGCCGGTGGTGGTATTGCGAAAACCTACCGCCGCCAAAATATCGCCGGCCCGGGCTTCGTTCACTTCCTCCCGATGATTGGCATGCATACGCAACATGCGCCCTACCCGTTCCCGTTTATCCTTGGTGCTGTTATACACGTAGGATCCGCTGGGCAAAACCCCGGAGTACACCCGGAAGAAGGTCAATTTCCCCACGTAGGGATCGGTCATAATTTTAAACGCCAGCGCGGAGAAGGGTTCGTCATCGCTAGCCCGGCGAACGATTTCCCGACCGCTTTTATCCGTGCCCGTGATCGGCGGGATATCCAAAGGCGAAGGCAGATAATAAACGATTGCGTCCAACAGCTGTTGCACGCCTTTGTTTTTAAAGGAAGAACCGCATAAAACCGGATTGATTTGACAAGCCAACGTGGCCTTGCGAATCCCTGCATGCAATTCTTCCACGGAGAATTCCTCCTCCGCCATATACTTTTCCGCCATATCGTCATCGTACTCCGCCAAGGTATCCACCAAAATCTGACGGTATTCTTCGGCTTGCTGCCGGTATTCTTGGGGTATTTCGCAAATCTCGATTTGTTTGCCTTCCGCATCATGGTATATATTTGCTTCCATGCGCACCAAATCGATAATGCCGCAGAAATCGTCTTCCGCGCCGATCGGCAGCTGCACGGCCACCGGATTGGCGCCCAGGCGATCGCGAATCATGTTGATTCCCCGGAAAAAATCAGCGCCCATACGATCCATTTTGTTAATATAAGCGATACGCGGCACTTGATACCGATCCGCCTGCCGCCATACGGTTTCGCTTTGCGGCTCCACGCCGCCCACAGAGCAGAACACCGCCACCGCGCCGTCCAGGACGCGAAGAGAACGTTCTACCTCTACCGTAAAATCAACGTGGCCGGGTGTGTCGATAATATTAATTTTATGATCTTGCCAAAAGCATGTAGTAGCGGCGGAAGTAATGGTAATACCCCGCTCCTGCTCCTGTACCATAAAATCCATAGTCGCATTGCCGTCGTGCACTTCGCCCACCCGGTGCACCTTGCCCGTATAGAACAAAATCCGCTCCGTGGTGGTGGTTTTGCCGGCGTCGATATGCGCCATGATGCCGATGTTTCTGATTCTTTCCAGCGGGAAATCCCTGGTCATCCATTAACCTCCAGATTACTACCAACGGTAATGCGCAAAGGCGCGGTTCGCCTCCGCCATTTTATGCGTATCCTCCCGTTTTTTCACGGCGGCGCCCACGTTGTTGGCAGCGTCCATCAATTCGCCGGCCAATTTTTCCTGCATGCTATGGCCGCTACGTTTACGGGCATAATCTACCAACCAACGAATGGCCAAAGCCTGACGCCGGTCCGCTCGAACTTCTACCGGAACCTGATAGTTAGCGCCGCCCACGCGACGGGCCTTTACTTCCAACACGGGCATAACGTTTTTCATCGCCGCATCGAAAACTTCCATCGGTTCATTGCCGGTTTTTTCTTTAATAATATCGAAAGCACCATAAACGATACTTTCCGCGGTGCCTTTTTTTCCGTCCAGCATAATCTGATTGATAAATTTAGTCAGAACAACGCTATTATAAACAGGGTCTGGCAGGACGGCTATTCTGGCGACATTGCCTCTCCTGGGCATGAATTCCGCCTCCTTTTTTACTTCTTCGCTTTGGTTTTAGGTTTTTTGGCGCCATATTTGCTTCTAGCCTGATTGCGGCCAGCTACGCCGGCTGTATCTAAAGCGCCCCGAATAATGTGATAACGAACGCCGGGCAAATCTTTAACGCGGCCGCCGCGTACCAGCGTAACCGAGTGTTCCTGCAAATTATGGCCTACGCCGGGAATGTATGCGGTTACTTCCATACCATGGGTAAGACGCACGCGGGCCACTTTGCGCAAAGCGGAATTGGGCTTTTTCGGCGTGGTGGTGTACACCCTGGTGCAAACGCCTCTCTTCTGCGGGCATTCTTTCAGTGCCGGAGCGTTGGATTTTTTGGTGACTACTTCTCTTTGGTTTCTCACCAACTGATTAATGGTCGACAACTTCTCCTCCTCCTTTCTTCACAAATGAGCAAGCTTAAATATTTTATCACCAAAAATTTTCTATGTCAAGAAATTTTGTCCAGTAAAAGGAATTTTATTCCTCATTTTCATCATTGGCGTCAGAAGGGCTTTTTTCACGCTGAAAAAGTCACGGGCGACGGTTTAGCCGCCCATGACTTTTGTTTTCCAGTAGGCTTAGCGCCTCATATTTATATTTTATCTACCTATGCTTTGGCAAAAACGAGCCAGCATTGTCGCGGCGTGAGCCCGGGTGGCGAAGCCGCCGGGGTTCAACGCCCCTGGCGCGAAAAGCCCCATCCGCCGGCTTTTGTCCGGCGGGGCAAAAGCCGGCTAAGAAGGCGGCGGGGCTTGTTCCCAAGCCCCGCCAAAACTTACGTCTCCGGTAATGCCGGCCGCAAGGCGACTCCGCCGTTTATAGATGGGCGGATGCGGCGTCCGAATCTATATCATCCAGAAAATCCAAATCCAAGGAAACCGTGGCCAAATCTTCCCCTTCGTCCACCGGCGGCGCGGCGGCGGCTTCGACAAGAGCTTGCTGGTTCTCGCAGGCGGCGGCATGATATTTGGCCAAGCCGGTGCCGGCAGGAATCAATTTGCCGATGATCACGTTTTCTTTCAGGCCCAACAAGGCGTCGACCTTGCCTTTGATCGCCGCATCCGTCAGCACCCGGGTGGTTTCCTGGAAAGAAGCGGCGGAAAGGAAAGAATCGGTGACCAAAGAAGCTTTGGTAATACCCAGCAACATCGGCTTGGCGGTGGCGGGTTGTTTGCCTTGGGCAAGAATTTCTTCGTTGACTTTTTCAAATTCGTAGCTATCCACCATAGCGCCAGGCAGGAAATGGGTATCGCCGTTTTCCTCTACCTTGACCTTTTTCAGCATTTGCCGCACCATAACTTCGATGTGTTTATCGTTGATATCCACGCCCTGCAGCCGGTATACCCGTTGCACTTCCCTCAGCAAATACATTTGCACGCCGCGAATCCCTTTCACCGCCAACATATCATGGGGATTGACGGAACCTTCGGTAATCTCGTCGCCGGCTTCTACCAATTGGCCGTCCGCCACTTTCAGCGTAGAGCCGTAGGAGCATTGATACTCCGCCAAAACCTGGCCTTCGTCATTGCCCACGCCTAAAATTTTCACTTCCCGTTTGCCCTTGTTGTCTCCCAACTGGATACGGCCGTCAAATTCGGCGATCAGGCCCTGGCCTTTGGGTTTGCGGGCTTCGAACAATTCCTCTACCCGGGGCAAACCTTGCGTGATATCGTCCCCGGCCACGCCGCCGGTATGGAAGGTACGCATGGTCAGCTGGGTACCCGGTTCGCCGATGGATTGGGCGGCGATAATCCCCACCGCCTCGCCGATATCCACCATATCGCCGGTGGCCAAATTGCGGCCATAGCATTTGCGGCACACCCCGTATTGGGAACGGCAGGTCAAAACCGAGCGGATATTGACCTTTCTTTCATTTTCCGGACGGGTGTCCAAATATTTTTCAATGGCTTCCGCCATATCCGCCGTGCAGAACTGGCCGGCCTCCGCCAAAACTTCGCCGGTTTCCTCATTGATCACCGGCGTATTGATCACCCGGCCTTCTATTCTTTCGGAAAGGGGCTCGATATTGGGGATAGCCTGCACCCAAATGCCTTGGGTGTCGCCGCAATCGTCTTCCCGAACGATAACCTCCTGGGCCACGTCCACCAGACGGCGGGTCAAATAGCCGGAGTCGGCGGTACGCAAAGCGGTATCGGCCAAACCTTTGCGGGCGCCGTGGGTGGAAATGAAAAATTCCAAAACGGTTAAGCCTTCCCGGAAATTGGCCTTGATCGGCAAGTCGATAATACGGCCGGAGGGGTCGGCCATCAGCCCCCGGGCGCCGGCCAATTGGCGAATCTGTTGCACGTTGCCCCGGGCGCCGGAATTGGCCATCATATAGATCGGATTGAACTGATCCAAACTATGCATCAATTCCTGGGTCACCGCGTCGGTGGCCTTTTGCCATACGGCGATGGTTTCGTTATAGCGTTCGTTTTCGTTAACCATACCGCTTTGGAACAATTTGTCAATTTCCAAAACTTTGTTTTCCGCTTCCGCCATAATCGTTTTTTTCGCTTCCGGCACTTTAATATCCTCGATACCTACGGTGATACCGGCCTTGGTGGAATATTTGTAGCCCAGAGATTTGATACCGTCCAGCAAGGTGGCGGCGTTGGAAATCCCCATACGCCGGTAACAACGATCGACGATGATACCCAATACTTTCTTATCCACGCCGCAATTATAGTAGCCCATTACTTTGGTCATGGGAATTTCATAATTGAATATCAAGCGGCCCACGGTGGTTTGGAAACGTTTGTATCGTCCATCCTCATGGCGTTCAAAAGGCACTTCCTGATTTTTGCTGGCCCAATAGGTATCCCATTCCGGCGGTTTGCGCACAAAAATCAATGCGTGCAAGCCAATATCCCCATTCAGATAGGCTCGATAGGCTTCGTTATAGTCCACAAACGACTTGCCTTCGCCTACGTCCCCTTCTTTGACCATGGTCAGATAATAGGAACCCAAAACCATATCCTGGGTGGGGGTACAAACCGGACGACCGTCCTTGGGGTTGAGAATATTATTGGAGGAAAGCATCAAAATCCGCGCTTCCGCCTGGGCTTCCACCGACAGGGGCACATGCACGGCCATTTGGTCGCCGTCGAAGTCGGCGTTATAGGCGGTACATACCAGCGGATGAATCTGCAAAGCCCGGCCTTCCACCAACACCGGCTCGAAAGCCTGAATACCCAAACGGTGCAGGGTGGGGGCGCGGTTCAACAGCACTGGATGTTCCTTAATCACTTCTTCCAAAACGTCCCATACTTCGGTGCGAACCCGTTCCACCATTCTTTTGGCGTTTTTGATATTATGGGCGTAGCCTTCCCGCACCAAGCGTTTCATCACAAAGGGTTTAAACAGTTCCAATGCCATCTCTTTAGGCAGGCCGCATTGATGCATTTTCAGTTCCGGACCTACCACGATCACGGAACGGCCGGAATAGTCCACCCGTTTGCCCAGCAGGTTTTGCCGGAAACGGCCCTGTTTGCCCTTAAGCATATCGGACAGGGATTTCAAAGGCCGATTGCCAGGGCCGGTAACCGGGCGTCCCCGACGTCCGTTGTCGATCAATGCGTCTACCGCTTCTTGCAACATTCTTTTTTCATTGCGCACGATAATATCCGGCGCGCCCAAATCCAACAAGCGTTTCAAACGGTTGTTGCGGTTGATTACTCGGCGATACAAATCGTTCAAATCCGAGGTGGCGAAGCGGCCGCCGTCCAATTGTACCATCGGCCGCAATTCCGGCGGAATCACCGGCACCACGTCTAAAATCATCCATTCCGGTTTATTACCGGATAGCAGAAAAGCTTCCACCACTTCCAGGCGGCGAATGGCGCGGATTTTCCGCTGGCCGCTGGCGCTATGCAAATCTTCCCGCAATTGTTCCGCCAAAGCCTGCAAATCCAGGCCGGCCAGCATTTTCTTGACCGCTTCCGCCCCCATACCGGCTTCAAATTCGTCGCCGTATTTATCCCGGGCTTCCCGGTATTCGCTTTCGCTAAGCAGCTGATGGGCGGCCAAAGGCGTGGTTCCCGGATCCAAAACGATATACGATACGAAATACAATACTTTTTCCAAATTCCGTGGCGATACGTCCAAAAGCAAACCCATACGAGAGGGTATGCCTTTAAAATACCAGATATGGGATACCGGCGTAGCCAGTTGGATATGCCCTAGGCGTTCCCGGCGCACTTTGGCCCGGGTAACCTCTACGCCGCAGCGGTCGCAGATGATACCTTTATAGCGCACCCGTTTGTATTTGCCGCAATGACATTCCCAATCCTTGGTGGGGCCGAATATCCTTTCGCAGAACAAACCGTCCCGTTCCGGTTTCAACGTGCGGTAATTGATGGTTTCCGGCTTTTTCACTTCGCCGTAGGACCATTCCAAAATCTTTTCCGAAGAGGCCAAACCTATTCGCATTCTATCGAAATTGCTGACGTCTAACAATACTAGCGCCCCTTTCGCGTTTCACTACCCGTTATCAGCGACCAATTAAAAATCTTCGTCCAAATCCAGCGTCAAATCATCATCTAATTGCGGGGGCATTTGCAAACGGCTGAGATCAATATCGTCATCTTCGTCGTTATCTTCGTCTTCAGCCAATTCTTCCTCCAATAAATCGTCGGTATAAGAATCCTCTCGTTCCGGCGCTTCCGGCAGGGCGGGCTTCAACTCGCCCACGTCCAGACCTAATTCCTTCGCCGTTTCCACAATATCGTCATCGTCTTCTCGGATTTCGATGGGTTCATCCTTATCGTTAAGCACGGAAACATCCATACACAGGCTTTGCAATTCTTTGATTAAAACCTTAAACGATTCGGGGACGCCAGGCTCGGGCACATTTTCCCCTTTGACGATGGCTTCATAGGTTTTCACCCGGCCTACGATATCATCGGATTTCACGGTAAGAATTTCCTGCAACGTATAGGCGGCGCCATAGGCTTCCAGCGCCCAAACCTCCATTTCGCCGAAGCGCTGACCGCCGAATTGGGCTTTGCCGCCCAAGGGCTGTTGCGTCACCAAAGAATAGGGGCCGGTGGAGCGGGCGTGAATCTTATCGTCCACCAAGTGAGCCAATTTCAACATATATACATAACCGGCAGTAATTTTATTATCAAACGGTTCGCCGGTGCGTCCGTCGTAAAGCACGGTTTTGCCGTCCGCCGGCAATCCCGCCTCCACCAGGGTATCGGTGATATCGGTTTCGCTGGCGCCGTCGAATACCGGGGTGGCTACATAAATACCCAATGTTTTTGCCGCCCAGCCCAAGTGACATTCCAACACCTGGCCGATATTCATACGGGAAGGTACGCCCAAAGGATTCAATACGATTTCAATCGGCGTGCCGTCGGGCAGGAAAGGCATATCTTCCTGGGGCAAAATCCGGGAAACCACGCCTTTGTTGCCGTGGCGGCCGGCCATTTTGTCCCCTACGGAAATTTTTCTTTTCTGCGCCACATAAATGCGCACCAACTGATTGACGCCGGGAGACAATTCGTCGCCCCGATCCCGATAGAAGATCTTTACGTCTACCACTTTGCCGTTTTCCCCATGGGGAACCCGTAAAGACGTATCCCGCACTTCCCGGGCTTTTTCACCGAAAATCGCCCGCAACAGACGTTCTTCCGCCGTCAGTTCCGTTTCGCCTTTGGGGGTAACTTTGCCCACCAAAATATCGCCGGGCTGCACTTCCGCGCCAATGCGGATGATGCCGCTTTCGTCCAGATCTTTTAGAATATCCTCGCCTACGTTGGGAATATCCCGGGTAATTTCTTCCGGGCCCAATTTGGTATCCCGGGCGTCGCATTCGTATTCTTCTATATGGATGGAAGTAAAATAATCCTCTTTTACCAGTTTCTCCGACAGGAGAATGGCGTCCTCGTAATTATAACCTTCCCAGGTCATAAAGGCGATCAACACATTGCGGCCCAAAGCCAACTCGCCCAAATCGGTGGAAGGACCGTCGGCTATAGGCTGTCCTTTGGTCACCCGCTGTCCTTTCAAAACGATAGGTTTCTGATTGACGCAGGTGCCTTGGTTGGAACGTTGGAATTTCAATAATTTATGCTTTTCCACCGTTCCGTCATCCGCGGCGATAATAATCTCGTCGCCGGTAACCCGTTGCACAACCCCGTCGTGGCGGGCGATTTCCCCTACAAAGGAATCGATAGCCGCCTTATACTCCATACCGGTGCCCACATAAGGGGCGTCCGCCACCAACAAAGGCACGGCCTGGCGCTGCATGTTGGCGCCCATCAAAGCCCGGTTGGCGTCATCGTGTTCCAAAAAGGGAATCAACGCCGTAGCCACGGACACCAACTGTTTGGGGCTAACGTCCATATATTGGGCCTGGGAAGCGGGACGAACCGCGATCAAATCGCCATAGCGAATGTTCAGACGCTGATTGATAAAGCAGTTATTCTCATCCAAAGGTTCGTTGGCCTGGGCCACCACATATTTATCTTCTTCGTCGGCGGACAAATAGTCAATTTGATCCAGAACATGGCAATTTTCCACCCGTCGGTAGGGGGTTTCGATGAAACCGAATTCATTGATACGGGCATAGGTGGAAAGAGAACCGATCAAGCCGATATTGGGACCTTCCGGCGTTTCGATGGGGCACATTCTGCCATAATGGCTATGATGCACGTCACGAACTTCGAAACCGGCCCGTTCCCGGGACAAGCCGCCGGGGCCCAAGGCGGAAAGACGCCGTTTATGGGTCAGTTCGGCCAAAGGATTGGTTTGATCCATAAACTGGGACAGCTGAGAAGATCCAAAAAACTCCTTGATGGCCGCCACCACCGGGCGGATGTTCACCAACACCTGGGGGGTGATGGATTCCACGTCCTGAATGGTCATTCTTTCCCGAACCACCCGTTCCATACGGGAAAGGCCGATACGGAACTGGTTTTGCAGCAATTCGCCAACGCTGCGCAAACGACGGTTGCCCAGATGATCGATATCGTCCGCTTCTTCCAACCCGTCCATCAGGCGCAGGAAATAACGAACGGTTTCGATAATATCCGGCTTGGTCAAATAGCGAATATAATCGTTATATGCCGGCGGTTCCTCCACAGGGATATATGCCTGGTGCTCGTCGCTCCACACTTCCCCGGCATCGTTCATCCGTTTGAGAATACCATGATTTAATTTTTTATGCAGTTTATAACGGCCCACATTGCCCAAATCATAACGTTTGGGGTCAAAGAAAAAGCCGTACAACAACATCCTGGCGGAATCCACCGTCGGCGGTTCGCCGGGACGCAGCCGTTTATAAATTTCCACCAAAGCCTCTTCTTCGCTTTCGCCGCAAGAATCTTTGGCCAAAGTCAGGCGAATGGCAGGATGATCATCAAACAAATTTAAAATTTCTTCATTGGTGGCATAGCCCAAGGCGCGTATCAAAACCGTCGCCGGGATTTTGCGCATCCGGTCCGCCCGAACGTACACATTGCCCAAAGCGTCGGTTTCCAATTCCAGCCAGGCGCCTCGGTTGGGAATCACCGTAGCCCCGTACAGCTTGTCTCCATTGGCGTCGGTATTGATATGAAAATATACGCCGGGAGAACGAACCAGCTGGCTGACGATAACCCGTTTGGCGCCGTTGATGATAAAGGTGCCCTTTTCCGTCATCAAAGGGAAGTCGCCCATAAAGACTTCTTGTTCTTTTACTTCCCCTGATTCCTTATTAATCAAGCGAACCTTTACCCGCAGAGGCGCGGCATAGGTAGCGTCCCGTTCACGACATTCTTCCACGTCGTATTTGGGTTCGCCAAAAGAATAGTCGGTAAACTCCAAAACCAGATTGCCGGTAAAATCGGCAATCGGCGACACGTCCTGAAAGATTTCTTTTAAGCCTACGTCCAAAAACTGCTGATACGATCTTTTTTGTACTTCAATTAAATTGGGCATTTCCAGAACTTCCGCAATACGGGCATAGCTTCTTCTTTCCCTTTGTTCCAGGCTGACGGGATACTTCATTAAATTCCTCACTCCTCATCAAAATGACGCGCCCATAACATTGCTTTTACCAATCCGTCCCGGCATGGCCGTCGGCAGACGGAGAATGCCGCTTATAGAATCACGGGGCCTTAGGTTGCGATAGGTATACTACGGCACTATCCCACATTAACAGCATTTTTTATCATAACATATATGTTTTAGCTCGTCAAGAACGAAATTGAAAACTTTTTCCTATTTTTTGTCAATTCTTTGCCCACGCGGCGGCCGGCATAGCCCGTCTTCTATGGCAAATCCCCCAAACCCCTAAAAATATGGATGAAACCAGAAAAAAACAGAACTTTTGTACATAAAAAATTCTCAAAGTTGCAAAAAATATTTTATCTTTATCATCTGTTCTTTAAACAAAAGGCGACTGAGGGTTTGAAATCTATTGTATCCCAACTAAACTTCTGCTATGATGGCAAAAAGATTGTAAACAGACATAAACTTTTCAGAAAGGATGCATAGGCCATGCAATATATTGTGGACGACAAATCTTTATCTGCCGCCATATTCCTTCCCTTTGTCAATCAAATCTGGCCGGGAAACTATGATGCGGAACAAACCGGAAAAGCATTAGCCAAAACCTTGAATATTACCGTCTACGACGGCGGCAAGCTTGTGGGCTGCCTGCGTATTCTTTCCGACGGCTACTACTTTGGCACCATCACCGAAGCGCTGGTTCTGCCGGCATACCAACGGCAGGGTATCGGCAGCCGCTTGCTGCAGCTGGCCAAAGAAAATACGCCTACCATGCTATACTTTGGCGCGCAGCCGGGCATGGAAGCATTTTATGAAAAAAACGGCCTGCACAAAAGCCTGCAATCCTATATAATAGAAAAATAAAACCCAAGGGAAGGCCCTTGGTAAATATACTTTTGCTGGCGGCATAAGGACGCCTCGTCCCCTTCCAAGCCGTTCCGGCCGGCGCATTGGCGCCGGCCGGTTTTTTGCTGCCGTTGGGTTTGTATACCCGGCGGCGATAAAATTTATAACAAATCGGCATAATGTTGGCTGATCGCTTGGGCAATGGCTTCCGCCGCCGACCGATCCGTTTCCGCTGCGCGCAAAAGTTTTTGTCCGGCGGCATAATACATACCCGGCGCTTCGCCGGCGGCAAATTCTTCGGCGCTGGCATAGACGGTAAACTTATGCATATACGGCGCTTTTTCATAGGGACAAAATACGGCGCAATTGCCGCAGGCATTGCATAAAGCGTCCAAATGCACGATTTGTTTGCCGATTTTGCTATCCACCGCTACATTGGCCCGGTTGGGGCAAACCTCCACGCATAAACCGCAGAAGCCGGCGCAATCCAAACAACGGGCACTTTCTTCTCTTGCATCTTTCTGCCGCTCCTGCCGCATCCCCCTGACCGCGTCGCCAGGGACATGGCTTGCGCCGGCGGCAAAAGCCTCGTCCCATGCCGCCGCTACGGCGGCCAAAGCGGAAGCCGCCGCCTCCGCCACCGTACCGGGGCCGTGAGCGCCGTCGCCAATCACATAAACCCCCGGCGCCACCTGGCCGTTTGCTCCGGCCAAAGGCAAACCGTTATCCGCCACGGCCACACCCAAACCGGCGTATAACCGGCGATCCGTCTCCTGCCCCAAAGCGGCGATCAGCGTATCCACCGCTAAATCTATATATTCGCCGCTGGCTTGGGGGCGCGGTCGGCCCGTCTTCTGAGGAATCAAAACCATTTTTTCACAATGAGCCACGCCGTTTTGCCAACTTACCGGTACAATTTGTTCATACAAGGTCACGCCTTCCGCTTTTGCCAAAGCCACTTCCTCGCCATGCGCCGGCATGGAGGCGGCGTCGCGGCGATACAAAATCATCGTTTGTTCCACCCCGGCAACCCGTAAAGCCGCCCGGGCGGCATCAATGGCCGTATTGCCGCCGCCCACCACCGCCACCCGGCGGCCCAGGCGCAAGCTTTCCGGGTTTTGTTTATATTGCCGCAACATGGTCAAAGCCGGCATGGCTTGGCCTTTTTCCAGGGACAGGGTTTTGGCGATTGGCGCTCCCACCGCCACCATCACCGGCGCGAAACCTTGTTCCTGCAAAGCGGCGATATTTTCCACTGGGCTAGCGGTATGGACAACAATCCCCAAAGCCGCCCCTAAAGCGATATCTTGATCTATGGCCGAATCGTCGATACGAAATCCCGGTATGACCTGGCGAACCAAGCCGCCCAATTGGGCTTCTTTTTCAAAAAGATGGGTTTCAAAACCGGCGCGAGCTAAAAAATACGCCGCCGCCATACCAGCCGGCCCGCCGCCGATCACCGCCGCTTTGCGGCCGTTGGCCACAATCGGCGGCATATTTTCCAAAAATTGCTGCAAACCCGCTTTCGCCGCCTGCAATTTCAAACGGCGAATAGCCAAGGAACGATCCAGATAGCGGCGATTGCAAGCGTTTTCGCAAGTATGGGGACAAATGGAGCCGGTAATAAAAGGCAGAGGGTTGCGGCGGCAAATGATCGCCAAGGCTCCGGCTGCATCTCCTGCCGCCAAAGCCTGCGCATAGCCGGGGATATCCTGTTGCAGCGGGCAATTGTTTTGGCAGGGGGCGGTAAAACAATCGGCCAGCGGCGGCGCGCCAGCCAATTTTGCCGGCCGTTTTTCGCCGGTGATTTTGCGATAAAAATCCGCCTGCATAGCTTGATCGCTGATCGCCTGCACCGCCTGGGGATTCACCTGGCCGGGGATCTGCCCTTCCATCCCTTGGCAAGCCATGGCCATCTGATAAAAACGCTGATAGCCGCCGATTTTTAGCAATGGGGTAGCCATGGTAATCGGGCGCAAACCGACCTGTAATAAAGGAACGATATTATACAGCTCCGCGCCGCCGCAAAACGATATGGGCAATTCCCCTGCCAAAGCTTGGGATAGACGGGCCGCCAAAGCGGCGGTTAAGGGAAACAGGGCGCGGCCGGACATATAGGCGTCCTCCCCGGGCAAAACTTGCGTACGGTTGGCCGTGGGCAAAGTATTGGAAAGCTTCACGCCGAAGGTCAACCCCTGCCGGCGGGCTGCTGCCAAAAGCCGGCGCAACATCGGCACCGCGTCTGCAAACCGCAAATCCTGGGCAAAAGCGGATTGGGATAAAGCAATAGAATCAAAACCCAGCTCTTTTAAACGGGATTGCACTTCGTCATATCCCAACAGAGTAGGATTCAATTTCACGTAGGTATGAAGTTTCTTTTCCTGCAACAAGTAGGCGGCAATGGACTCGATTTCTTGCGGCGGGCAACCATGCAAAGTGGAGACGGTAACCGAGGAACAAATGCGCCGGTCTATCCCATATATATAATCCCTGTCGATTCGCTGGAACAAAGATAAATGGGACAAAGCCCATGCTTGACAATCTTGCCATACCGGCAAATCTCCCGCATCCTGCAAACCTTCGATAAAAGCGGTAATTTTCGGGCTGCGAATGCCGGCCAAATCATAGCCGACGCTCATATTGAACATAAACCCTTGGGGATCGCCCAAATCCCATTCCCGGCTGATCAATTTGATGGCGTACCAAGCTTTAACGTATTCCGCCAAAGCCTGTTCTACGGTAAGCTCCGTAGACCATTCCACGTTATAGGCTTCGTCTTCCGCAAGAATACAAGGCTTAGCCACAGGCAAATCAGCGCCATCTATAATCTGCACTGTTTTCAGCTCAAAAAAGCGGGCGCCGGCAGCATAAGCCGCCACAATATTGGCGGCCATTTGGCTATGGGGCCCTGCCGCCGGCCCCAGCGGCGTTTCCAGACGTCCGTCCAAAAACGGCGTTCCGCCGCCCTGGGGAGCGTGATACAGCGTGGAGACCCCGAAAATCTCCCCTTGTTGCCGATATTCCCGCAACAACCTGTCCATGAGGCGGTCAAAGGATAAAGGCGTCATTCTATCGCTCATATATATTCCTCCCCCTCGCTATATTTCGCCCCGTTTGTCCGGTAGATCGGCCAAAACAAGCGGCGCAAAAAATTTTTTAGCGGTATTTTTTGTTCTATTGTACCAGCTTCCCGGATAAATAGCAAATGGAACGGCGGTTTATAGGCAAATCAATTCTTTATCGTCGCCAAATAAATTGTGGGCGCCGTTTTCCATCACTTCCAGGCTATCCTCAATACGCACGCCGCCCAGGCCCGGCACATAAATGCCCGGCTCCATGGTAACAAAGCAATGGGCCGGCAAAATTTCCGTTCCGCCGGGAGATAATGTCGGCGACTCGTGAATTTGCAAACCCAAACCATGGCCGGCGCCATGGCCAAATTCCCGGCCATATCCGGCTTTTTCGATATATTGCCGGGGTACCGCATCCACTTCCCGGCCGCAGAGGCCGGCCCGAATCGCCGCCACCCCGGCCAATTGGGCCTCTAAGACGATTCGGTATATATCCGCCAATTGCCGCGGGGGGCGGCCCAAGGCCACGGTACGGGTGATATCGCTACAATAACCCTGGTATTGGCAACCAAAGTCCATGGTTACCATTTCTCCCTGGGTCAAAACCTTACCGCCGTCCGGTTGATGATGGGGCAAAGCGCCGTTGGCGCCGGCGGCGACAATGGTGGGAAAAGCCGGCCGGCAATCCCCATCCCGTATCCGGTCGTCGATATAGCGGGCCACTTGCCGTTCCGTTACCCCTGGGCGTAGCCACTGCCGCACCTGTTGCCAAACCACCAGGGTTTTTTGGCAGGCTTGGACAATCATTTGCCGTTCTTCTTCATCTTTTACCAAACGCAGCCGCTCCGTAACCCCTTGGGTGGCAATCAACTGGAGATGAGGCAAGGACTGGGCTAACTTTTGATATTGATTGAACACCATCACCTCCCCTTCCACCGCCAAATTGGCGCAACCTTCCGTCAGTTCCGCCAGCAATTGATAAAAAGTAGGTTGGGACCGGTTGTATATACGCACTTGGCAGGCGGGACATTCTGCTTCCGCCTGCTGCCGGTAGCGAAAATCGGTAATCAACGTGGCTTGGCCCTTTTGCGGCATTAGCAACCAGGCCTCGTCCCCGGTATAGCCGCTTAAATATCTTACGTTTTCCGGCAGGGAAACCAGAAAGGCTTGCCAACCCTGTTCTTGCATTATATTTTGTTGCCGCTCTATTCTCCGGATCATATATTCCTCCTATAATCGATAAGCTTTTAGCGGCTTATTCTCAATGCATTTGCCTTTTCCTGCCAAAGGTCATAGAAATTTTTTATCGCCGCCTCTCCCCAACGCCTTTCTTAGCATTTTTTCCGCCCCCCTTTTCCCGGCGCCGCTTCCCTTGCTTTTTTTGCGACGGCTGTATATAATTGGTGTATCTTCTTATAAAAGGAGCTTGACGATGATTGATTTAAGCATAAACCAAACCGTTCTTCAACGAACGATAGACTTAGCCCGGGAAAAGGGTATCGTCATCCCTACCCTGGCGCAAATGGCCAATCCGGAACAAATCCCCTCGGCCATCCAGGAAAAATTAGCCGCCGTAGGGCTATGGGACGTGAATCCATTAAACTTATTCCGCATCCATTGGCATAATCAGCCCCAGGAATACGGCGGGCTGTTCGGCGGCGTCAACGTCATTTGTTTTCCCTCCTCCCTCACAGGCGTAAAAGCGAAAATTGTCGCCTTATGCGGCAAATGGTTTCCCACCGGTTGTCATAAAGTCGGCGCCTCTTTCGGCTGTTTGATTCCCCGTTTAGTCACCGGCCAATTCGACCCCACCCGCCACAAAGCGGTATGGCCCTCTACCGGCAATTATTGCCGGGGCGGCGCCTACAATTCCCTATTGCTGGGCTGCGCCTCTATCGCCATTTTGCCCCAAGGCATGAGCCGGGAGCGCTTTGAATGGCTATCGAAAATCGCCGGGGAAGTGGTGGCCACGCCGGGTTGCGAAAGCAATGTGAAAGAAATATTTGACAAAACCTGGGAATTGAAAAGAACCCGGGACGATGTGATGATTTTCAACCAATTCGAAGAATTGGGCAATCATCTATGGCATTACGCCGTAACCGGCCCCGCATTGGAAGAGGCTTTTTTGCAGGTTAAAGGAGAAAAAGGCAGGCTGGCGGGGGTATGTTTTACCTCCGGATCTTCCGGAACCACCGGAGCGGGAGATTATATCAAAGAAAAATACCCCCAAGCCAAACTGGCTGTGGGGGAAGCTTTGCAATGTCCCACCCTGTTGCAAAACGGCTATGGCGATCATCGTATCGAAGGCATCGGCGACAAACATGTGCCTTGGATTCATAATGTGCGCAATACCGACATGGTCATCGCCATCGACGACGCGGACAGCCAAAACCTATTGCGCCTGTTTAACGAACCGGCCGGCCGGCAGTACTTGGCGGAAGAAGCCGGGGTGGATGAACAAATTCTTGGCAAATTATCCTGGCTGGGCATATCCGGTATCGCCAATCTGCTTTGCGCCGTGAAAATGGCCAAATATTATGAGCTGGAAGAAAATGATGTAGTGGCCACCGTGTTAACCGACAGCATGGATTTCTACGGCTCCCGCTTGGACGAATTGGCGCAACAAGACGGCGCCTATACCCTAACCAAAGCGGCCTATGATTTCGGCTGCCGCCTGCAAGGGCAACGCTGCGACAATATGCTGGAATTGACCTATCCGCAAAAGAAACGCATTCATAATCTCAAATATTATACCTGGATTGAACAGCAAGGCAAAGACTTGGCGGAATTAAACGCTCAATGGTACGATTATCCGGATTATTGGCAAAACGTACATCAACAAGCCCAGGCAATCGACGATTTGATCCGCGATTTTAACCAAGCCGTCGGTTTACAATCGTAAAAATCGGGAAAGGAAACGTTATGACTTACGTATCTTCAGCCGTATGCATCGTCTGCGGCCATGAAATACCGCCGGCCGCCGATTTGACCCTTTGCCCCCGTTGCGGCGGCTTACTGGATATCCATTACGATTACCGCCAAGCCCGGCGGCATTTTACCCGGGAGCTTTTGGCGGCGCGAACCGATGCCTCCATGTGGCGCTATCGGGAATTGCTGCCAGTGGCGGAAAATTTCACCCCGCCGCCGCTACGGGTGGGAGGCACGCCTTTATACGATTGTCCCCGTCTTGGGGCGGAGCTAGGCTTGAAACGCCTATGGGTCAAAGACGAAGGGCTAAACCCCACCGCCAGTATGAAAGACCGGGCCTCGGCTATGGCGGTGGTAAAAGCCGTGGAAGGCGGCTATTCGCAAATCGCTTGCGCCAGTACGGGCAACGCCGCCTCGTCCCTGGCCGGGGCGGCGGCGGCCATGGGTTTGCGCAGCTATATTTTCGTACCCCAAAGAGCCCCTTTGGGCAAAATTGCCCAATTGCTAATTTTTGGCGCCCAGGTGATGCGGGTGCAAGGCGATTATCAGGACGCCTTTCGCCTTTCCGCCCAGGCGATTTCCCATTGGGGATGGTATAACCGCAACGCCGCCATCAATCCCTATATGTTGGAAGGGAAAAAAACCGTAGCTATGGAAATCGCCGAACAATTGCAGTGGCAAGTTCCGGATTGGCTGGCGGTATCCGTAGGCGACGGTTGTACCATAGCCGGGGTGTGGAAAGGATTTCTCGATTTGTATCAATGCGGCCTAATCCATCGCCTGCCCAAGCTTTTGTCGGTGCAGGCGGCGGGCTGCTGCCCGATTAACGCCGCCTTTTCCGCCGGCGGCCCGTTGATTCCCCAGGAAGAAAACACCTTGGCCGACAGCATAGCCGTGGGCCATCCCCGCAACCCGGACAAAGCCTTGCAGGCCATCGCCGCCTCTCAAGGGGCGGCGGTGAACGTAACCGACGAGGAAATTTTGGCGGCCATGAGGCTGCTGGGACGGCTGGCCGGTGTGTTTGCCGAACCGGCGGGGGCGGCGGCTATCGCCGGCTTGCGCAAAGCCGTGCAAAACGGTATCGTTTCGCCCCAAGACACGGCGGTGCATATCGTCACCGGCAACGGGCTGAAAGACCCGGCTAACGGCATCCAAGCGGCGGGAGAGCCTTTGGACGTGCCGCCGGATCTGGAACAATTGCAGAAAAAGTTGCAGGCATAACCTGATTTCCCCGATAAAGGATAAAAGCGGCAAAGGAGAAAGGCTATGTTCGATCTATTAATACAAAACGGCGCCTTATCCCTGCCGGGAGAAGTACGCCGGCGGGATTTGGCTATCCGTCAAGGGAAAATCGCCGCCATTGGTCAATTAAGCGCTAAAGACGCGATAACCGTGGTGGACGCCTATGGAAAATTGGTATTGCCCGGCGGCGTAGACGCCCACACCCACATGGATTTGGATTTGGGTTTCGCCCGGGCGGCGGATGATTTTCTTACCGGTACCAAAGCCGCTTTGGCCGGCGGCACCACCACGATTATCGACCATATCGCCTTCGGCCCTACCGGCGGCGCTTTAGGCGCCCGCCTTGCCCATTACCGAAACATCAGCCAAGGAAAATGCTATGTGGATTATAGTTTTCACGGCGTTTTGCAGCATGGCGATCTACAGATGGAAGAACAAATTCCTCCTTTGATCCAAGCCGGCTATCCTTCGTTTAAGGCCTATACCACCTATGATTACCGTTTACAAGCGGAAGAATTGGCGGCGGCTTTGCGCATATTGCAAAACGGCGGCGGTTTGACGGCGGTACATTGCGAAGATCACGAGCTGATTCAAAGCCTGCGGGACGGCTTTGGCGAAAGCGGTTTAACCGCCCCATTGTATCATGCCCTAAGCCGGCCGCCGGAAAGCGAAAGCCGGGCGGTGGAACAAACGCTACGCTTGGCGCGACAGGCAGGCGATGCGCCGGTATACCTGGTACATATATCCGCCGCCCAAAGCGTGGCCGCGATCAAAGAAGCCCGCCAGGCCGGACAAAAAAACATTTTTGCCGAAACCTGTCCCCAATATCTGCTTCTGGATCAATCCCTCTATTTAGAGCCCCATGGGCAAGGCCTAAAATATATCATGGCCCCGCCTTTGCGTACCAAAGAAGACCAGCGGGCGTTGTGGCGAGCCTTGGCGGAAGGGGATATTCAGGTAGTGGCCACGGATCATTGCCCCTTTACCTGGGAACAAAAAAAGAGCATGGGAGAAAAAGATTTTCGTTCTTGCCCCGGCGGCATCGGCGGCGTAGAAGAACGTATGCGCCTGCTTTATACCTATGGCGTGCAACAGCAATTGTTGACCATTGAACAATATACCGACGTATGTTGCGCCAACCCGGCTAAAATATTCGGTCTTTATCCCCAAAAAGGCGCATTGCAAGTAGGCTCCGACGGAGACGTACTGATTTTGGATTTGGGCGCCATGGGCCATATCGGGGCCAGCGACGGCTATGGCGCCGGGGATTACAACGCCTATCAAGGCATATGGCTAGGCTGCGCCGTGGATACGGTAATTCTCGGCGGACGACTCGCCTACCGGCAGGGAACATTTTTTGCCGAACCCGGCTGGGGACGGGAATGTCTGCGACATATCGACGCAAGTCTATGGCCGGACCGCGCCCAATAGGCCCCTTCGATAAAAACCCCCGCGATCCATAGCCGCCCGGCAGAAGGAAAGGGGGTAAAACCGGCTGAGAAAAGGTGTTTTTTCCGTTTCAGGAGGCGCGCCATGCTTGACTTTTCCAATTTAGAGCAATATCGGGAAAACAACCGTATTGAGGCAAAAAAAGCCCTAGGCGGTCTGCCGAAAAGCATATGGGAAACCTACTCCGCCTTTGCCAACACCATGGGCGGGGTGCTATTATTGGGGGTCGAGGAACACCCAGACGGCTCTCTACACCCCATCGATTTGCCGCAACCGGAAAAATTGGCCGGGGCTTTTTGGCGTCTGCTCAACGATCCGCAAAAAGCCAGCATCAATATTCTATCCCGCCGACAGGTACAAATTCGCAATGCCGGCGGCAAGCGTATTGTGGCAATTTTTGTACCCCGCGCCCAACGCCTAGATAGGCCGGTATATATCGACGGCGATCCCGTTTCCGGCGTGTATCGTCGCAACGGCGAAGGGGATTATCGCTGCACTCCGGAAGAAGTGGCCGCTATGCTGCGGGACGCCGCCCGGCAGACCCCGGATATGCAGCCTTTGCGCCATATGTCCGCCGCGGTTTTCTGCCCGGAAAGCCTGATCCGCTATCGCAAACATCTGCGGCGACTTCGCCCCGGCCAGGCCTGGGAACACCTGGACGACGCGAAATTTCTCTGCCAGTTGGGCGCCGCAGTTCCCGGCGACGGCGGACAAATACATCCCACGGCCGCCGGTCTATTGCTGTTGGGGCGGGAAACGGAAATCCGTAAACAATTCCCCGATTACCGCCTGGCATATCATGACCTTACCCAAACCGACCACACGGCTGCTGCCCACATCCTTTCCGGCGACGGCGATTGGAGCGGCAACGTATACGATTTTTACCGGCAGACACGCCGCCTTATCGCCGTTAGCCGCTATCCCGCTAGCGGCGATAAGGATGTTGCCAAAGCATTGGCGGAAGCTTTGATCAATTGCCTGGTAAACGCCGATTATTATGGCAAACAAGGCATAACGATTCTCCGCAATCCTCAAGGATTTGTTTTTGCCAACCCCGGCGCTTTTCGCATATCGGTAGAAACGGCGCAAAGCGGCGGCGTTACCGATCCGCGCAACGCCGCTTTGGCAAAAATGTTCCATATATTGCATATCGGCGACGGCGACGGCGACGGCATAACCGGCATATACGCCGCCTGGCAACGGCATGGTTGGCCGCCGCCGCTATTTGAAGAAAGCTTTGAACCGGAACGAATCACCCTTTCCCTAAGTTTCGACAAAGGCGGCAAACGCCGCCGTATACCCGGCAAGGATAAAAAAACGGCTATCGCCCAAGTAAAAAAAGCTTTGATTATCCGCTATTTGACGGATCACCCCAGTGCCAAAGTTTCCGCTATCAGCCGATATTTGTCCCTAAAACCGCCGCTGGTCCGCCGCCTGCTAAAAGAGCTAACGGAAGAAGATATTGTGACGGCGGAACCCTGCCGCCGCGGCCCCGTCTACCGGCTGAAAGCATAAACCGCCGTTTCGCCAGATAGACGGCCAAACGCCAATCCCATCTAAACAAAGCCAAGGATTTTTTCGTTATGCCATATGATCGTTCTATCTTTATGCCGTATTGCCGCTTTTATACAGACGATTTACTGGCGGATTACCGTTTCACCCAATCTATACTCAACTTTTATTTCTTTATATGCGACAGGTTAGCAAAAGCATCTTATTATTTATGAAACAAAAAACGGCTTATGGACGGCAGGCAGAAAGCGCCCATTGCCTGCAAAATTTTGCCTATCCGCGCCGTTTGGCGCAAGAGTAAGGAATCAACGCGCAAGCATATAAAAAATTTTACGCATATATAGCGAATCAAAAGACCTGGACGTAGATAGTCGCTATACGTACCCATGCTTTTATAAGATACAGACAAATAAAAATCGCTTCCCGGCAGCAATACCGGGAAGCGATTTGGTATGTTTTATGTTGAAAGACAAATCATGGATAGGTGCAACTACAAAACGTAAATCTATTCTTGGCTTTGTTCTTGGCTTTGTTCTTGAGTAAAACTAATCACGAAATCATAGTCGCTACTACGCATTTCCGAGGTAGGGCTGGTCCAAACGGTTTCGATAGAAATACCGTCCTTGCTGGCCTGCCATGCGGCAAAACCGTCCTCCGGTTCCGTGCCGTCCAAACCAATAGGATCGGCGCAAACAAAACCTTTGGCTTCCAGCGCCTGGATGTATCGAGCAAAATCTTCATAGCTCATTTCTTTTTTCATCAAACTATAGGCGGTTTGATCCTCGTTGGCCACCACCGAATCCACTTTTTCCGCTGCATTGGGCAGTTTGAAGAAAAAAGTGTCGATGGGCCAAGGCTGTTCCCCGTCGCTAATGGTTATATCAGAAGCGCTGGCCGGTATGGAAACGTCGATATCCGAACCGCTGGCCACGCCGGATTCCCCGTTTTGACCATTATCGCATGCGAATAGCAACAGCGCGACGCAGACGATTAAAACCGCTAAAAAAGTTTTTTTCATCGCCACAAGCTCCTTTGTCAAGTATTCTCACCTATTGTACTATAAAAACCGGCGTTTGCCTAGACGCTAACAAAAAGTTCATAAAATTGTCAATTTACTTACAGCGTCAGGCTGGCTTTAGCTGGCGTTTTCTATTCCTGCAAAGCCACGACGATGGAGCCTTTGGCGTTGGTGGTATGTTCCACGGACAAGGCGTAAGCCAATTCCCCGTCTCCTTTGGCGATAGCGGCCAACAGATTGCGATGTTCTTGCAGCATTTTGGCGGCTCGCCCCGGGGTGGTGATGGATTTGTAGCGCGCCATCTTGGCATAATTGTGAAAGGTGGCCAACATCGCCCGCAGCGGGCGATTTTTCCCCGCTTTACAAATCAAGTCGTGGAAACGAGAATCCAATTCTACCAGTTTTTCTAAATCCCCTTTGCCCATATAAAATTCCGTTAGGTTCAGGGTTTCTTCCAATTCCACCAATTCCTCCTCGTTGATTCGCTCCGAGGCCAATTTGGCGGCTAGGCTTTCGATGGTTAGTTTGATCAGATAAATATCCTCAATATCTTGACGGCTAATGCCCAGTACAAATACGCCTTTATGGGGTACGAATTCCACCAGGCCTTCCAACTCCAGCTGGGCCATGGCTTCCCGCAACGGGGTACGGCTAACGCCAAACTCTTCCGCCAAAGCTTTTTCCGATAGATTATAGCCGGAGGGGTATTTGCCGCTGACGATATCGGATTCCAATTGATGAAAAATACGATTTCGCAAGTTGTTTTTACCGGATCGTCCTTCCAGTTCTTCGTCCTTACGCAACATCATCACGCGCCTCCTTGTCAGGAATTAGACCGGTTTACTGCCCTTGTTTGACGTAATTGAGCAAGCCGCCGGCGATTAGCATATCTCCCTGGCGGGCGGAAACGGCGCAGGCCAATTCCACGGGACGGCCGCCGATATTTGCCTGAATGGTTTGCCCCTGGGCAGCTTGGCGAATTTGTTCCGGGGCGTTTTCAATGATCAATTCTTCTCCCATAGCGCAAGCATCATAATCCGCCGGATTGACAAAGGTCAGAGGCACGATACCATTGTTAATCAGATTGGCGGCATGGATACGGGCAAAAGATTTGGCTACCACTGCTTTCACCCCTAAATACAAGGGGGTTAACGCCGCATGTTCCCGGCTGGAACCTTGGCCATAATT
>CASEQE010000048.1 GCA_949289995.1 uncultured Peptococcaceae bacterium | reverse complement strand
AACGGTAAAAGTAGTAGGCGGCGTCAAATTGGCCAAAGGGGAAGCAGCCAAAGCTGGTACGGATACGCCTAAAGCCAAGGCGACCATCAACAGCAAAACCATACACATTTTAAACTTTTTCATAAAATCCCTCCTCCTTTTCATTACCACGTTTCCCCAAAACCATTGCCGCTACAAGGAAGAAAAAGGCACCGCTTGGGGAAGCGCCTGCGGTGAAAATAATATTTCATAGCGGCGGCTGCCTGCGGCATATGCATATGCTGAAGACGGCCGACCAGCAATAGAAAACAACCTTGCATATGTATTTCCCGCTTTCATACTATGTCATATTGGCGATCTTATATGACGTGCTTTTGCCAAAATTGCCATACATTTTTTGCGGCAAATCGTTGACTGGTTGCATGGTTGGCTATGGCAAAACTTTATTCTTTACCGGTACTTTTTTTATTGCCGGCAATCTGAGAAAGGCAATGACAATAATTATCTAAAATAATAATTATTTGACAATATATTGATTTAACTTGATAAATAAATATTCTTGGTTAAATGGGTAAATCCTTTTGAGAAACATGATTTTTTTCATATTTTCACATTGTGATAAGGGATAACAAAAAAGCCGCCCGCATCCTACTATACAGGATGGGGCGGCAGGTCTAAAGGATAAACGTCGCTGGCTAGTGCATTTTTTTATGGGAAGTCAGGGGTTATTCCAATTCGAAGGCGCCGGTATACAATTGATAATATTTGCCTTTTTGATCCAGCAATTCCTGATGATCACCTCGTTCGATAATTTTGCCATGCTCTAACACGAGGATAGCCTTGGAATTGCGCACCGTGGATAAACGGTGGGCGATAACGAATACGGTTCGTCCTTCCATTAGGGCATCCATACCTTTTTGGACGATGGCTTCTGTACGGGTATCGATGCTGGATGTGGCTTCGTCCAAAATCAGTACTGGCGGATCGGCTACTGCCGCTCGGGCGATGGAAAGCAATTGCCGTTGCCCTTGGGACAAGCCGGAACCGTCTCCTTCCAAAATAGTCTGGTATCCTTGCGGCAGCCGGGTAATGAAACTGTCGGCGCCGGCGGTTTTGGCGGCGGCGATACATTCTTCATCGCTGGCATCCAAACGGCCGTAGCGAATATTATCCAATACCGTTCCTGTAAACAGGTTCACGTCCTGTAAGACGATGCCTAAAGAATGGCGCAAATCGCTTTTGCGAATGTGTTTTATATCGATACCGTCGTAGGTGATTTGCCCATGATCGATATCATAAAAGCGGTTGATTAGGTTGGTAATGGTGGTTTTGCCAGCGCCGGTTGCGCCGACGAAAGCGATTTTCTGTCCAGGTTTGGCATATAGGCTTATGTCTTTTAGGACGGTTTTTTCGCCGTCATAACTGAAATCTACGTTGAAAAAGCGTACGTCGCCTTTTAGTTGGCGATAGTGGTTGACGCCGTTTTCGTCGGTTTGTTTCCAGGCCCAGATGCCGGTGTGTTTTGTGGTTTCCTCTAGTTCCTCTCCGTTATAGCAGGCGTTGACCAAAGTAACCGTGCCCTGATCCGATTCCGGTTTTTCATCCATCAATTGGAAAATCCGTTCCGCTCCAGCCAAGGCCATAACCACCGAGTTCACCTGTTGCGCTACTTGGGATACGGGCATGGAAAAGCTTTTGCTTAGTTGTAAAAAGCTGGCGATAACCCCTAAAGTCAAGCCGGAAATGCCGTTTATGGCCAAAGCGCCGCCGGCTACCGCAATCAATACATATTGCAAGTTGCCGATATTGACCATAATCGGCATTAAAATATTGGCATAACGATTGGCCTTGGTACCGTCCTGGCACAATTGATCGTTAACCATGTCGAAGCCTTTTTTGGCCTCTTCTTCATGGCAAAAGGCTTTAATTTCTCTTTGGCCATTGATCATTTCTTCGATATAGCCGTCTACTTTGCCCAAAGAATTTTGCTGACGAATAAAATATTCGCCGCTTTTTCCGGCAATTTTGCCGGTAATTTTAATCATAATAAATACTACGATTACGACCACAATGGTGAGTTGCCAGCTTAAACGCAGCATAGCGCAAAAGACCGCCAAAATGGTGACGATAGAGGAAATAAAGTTGGGCAAACTTTGGGCGATCATTTGCCGCAGTGCATCGGTGTCATTGGTGTAGCGGCT
The DNA here is from genome assembly GCA_949289995.1 of uncultured Peptococcaceae bacterium. Classification (GTDB taxonomy): domain Bacteria; phylum Bacillota; class Dehalobacteriia; order UBA4068; family UBA4068; genus JAILCQ01. The sequence continues at coordinate 2,387 of CASEQE010000048.1, read as the reverse complement.
CATGGTATCGCCAAAGGTATGGGTATCGAAATAGCGCAAAGGCAACGCCTGCATCAGGCTGAACATATCGTCGCGGATATGTTTTAACGTACCTTGGGCAATGATGATCATCAAGCGGTTGTAGACGAATACGGAAAGAATACCCGCCAAATAAATGCATCCCATGACCAATATCGCTTCGAGTAGCGGGGTGAAATTGGGATGCGCTTGGCCGATTAGCGGCGAAATATAGTCATCGATCAAAGTTTGCAGAAATAGAGCTCCGGCCACCGATGCCAAAGCCGAAATGAGAATACAAAAGACCACCAGTACAAAAAGCAGACGGTAGCGTCCAAAATAGGCGAAAACCCGTTTGGCGGTACCGGGAGAAAAGCGTCGTCCCGGGGAGGCGACATAAGCGCGGCGGTTGCCGTGCATAGACATGGATTTAGGCGGCATGGTTGTCGTCTCCTTTCATTTGGGAATAGTAAACTTCTTGATAAATGGCGTTGTTCGCCAGCAAATCTTGATGATTGCCGATGGCGTCGATTTCGCCATGATCCAGGACGATGATTTGATCCGCATCCATAATCGAGGATACCCTTTGGGCAATGATAATTTTGGTAACGCCTGCCAGGCTCTGTTGGAATGCTTGGCGGATCAAAGCTTCGGTTTTGGTATCCACCGCCGAGGTGCTATCGTCTAGGATGAGAATTTTTGGCTTTTTCAGCAAAGCCCGGGCAATGCACAGCCGTTGCCGCTGGCCGCCGGAGACGTTGTTACCTCCTTGTTCAATTTCATAATCGTAACCTTCGGCAAATTCGCTAATAAAGCCGTCGGCTTGCGCCATTTCGCATACTTCTTTCATTCTTTCGTCGCTAGCCGTGGCATCGCCCCAGCGTAAATTGTCCTTAATCGTGCCGCTGAACAAAATGTTTTTCTGCAAAACCATAGCCACCTGTTGGCGCAACGCATGTAAATCGTATTTTTTCACGTCCACGCCGCCCACCTTTAACACCCCTTGGGTCACGTCGTAAAAGCGGGGGATTAATTGTACCAGCGTGCTTTTGGAGCTGCCCGTACCGCCGATAATGCCTATGGTTTGCCCGGAACGAATATGCAGGTTGATATTGCTGAGGCATAATTTATTGGGGTCTTTGGCGTAGCTAAAGCCTACGTTTTCAAAATCGATATCGCCGTTGGCCACGGTAAACAGCGGTTCGTCGCTGTCGCGAATATCCGGCACTTCGTTTAAAACTTCGCTGATTCTTTCCGCCGACGCCCGGGAAATGGTGATCATAACAAAAACCAGAGACAGCATCATCAGGGACATCAGCACTTGCATAGCGTAAGAAATCAAGCTGACCAATTGTCCGGTGGTTAAATCGCCGGAAACGATATGCACGGCGCCAAACCAGGAAGTGAGCAGGATGGCGGCATAGACGCAAAGCTGCATCAACGGGCTGTTGAACGCCAATATTTTTTCTGCTTTAGAAAATCTTTCATAAATTTTTTGGGAAATGGAACAGAATTTTTCTTTTTCGTAGTCTTCCCGGACGAAAGATTTTACCACGCGAATGCCGCGCAAATTTTCCTGCACGACATTGTTTAATTTGTCATAGGTGCGGAATACCGACTCGAAGATGGGATGGGCGTTGTGAATAATCAAAAAAAGCCCGCCGGCCAATACCGGCAAAATGAGCAGAAAGATCAAAGCCAGTTTGGCGCTGATGGAAAACGCCATCACCAAGGCGAAAACCAGCATCACCGGGCAACGTACGGCAATACGAATAATCATCATAAAGGCCATTTGCACATTGGTGACGTCGGTGGTTAACCGGGTGATCAGACTGGCGGTGGAATATTTATCTATATTATAAAATGAATATTCCTGCACTTTATAATATAGTCCTTTGCGCAAATTTTTGGCGTAACCCGCGGAGGCGCTGGCCGCATAATATCCGGATAAGGCGCCGAATAATAGGGATATCAAAGCGGCTGCCACCAAACATGCGCCCAATTTGACGATCACGCTGAGATTTCCCGCTTCGATACCAAAGTCGATCAAATAAGCCATCGCGTAAGGAATGAGCACTTCCATAATCACTTCCATGATTACGAAAGTAGGGGTAAGAATCGTGTCTTTTTTGTATTCGCCGATATAGGCGCTGAGTTGTTTGATCATAAAGCCTCCTATTCCCGTTCTGCGACGAACGATCTGTATTGCTCCTGTTTTTATAGGGGTGTCATAACTACTAAGTATATAGCAGTACCGAAAATTCTGTCAATATATATGAAGAATTTCATATATTGTTCACAAATGCTTCGATATAATTTCGCAAGAAATTAATAGAAAATTCGCCAAATAATCATGTACTGTCAAGGGAATGTTTGATATTTTGGCAATG
>CASEQE010000047.1 GCA_949289995.1 uncultured Peptococcaceae bacterium | reverse complement strand
CAGTAGTTGCGTATACGTTTGGGGATCAGGCCGGCAGGACGGACAATCAACACCGTCACCAAAACCAATGCATAAATTAACTGGGCGTAATCGGCAAATTCACGCAATTTTTCGGTCAGCACGGTAAGCAAAAACGCGCCTACCACTACGCCAATAGGATTATCCATGCCGCCCAAAATAACCATACAAATAAAGATCAAAGAACGAGCAAACGTATAATCGGAGGGTCCCACAAAGCTAGTCAAACCAGCGTTTAAAGCCCCGCCGATACCGCAAAATATTGAACCGATCACAAAAGCAAATAGTTTGCGGCGATTGCAATTGATCCCTAAACAATTGGCCGCTACCTCATCTTGAGCTATGTTATTGAGAGAAAGGCCATAATGAGAAACGCCAACCCGCATGGCAATATACACAAAAAGAATTAGAATAAGTAAGCAGAAGAAAAATAGCGGCACATGTGGCGCCATTTTCACACCAAACAACGTATAACTTTTATAAAATGCAAAATCACCAATAGATAAAGATTTGACGCCCGTAATACCGTTAGGACCGCCTAAATACGGTATATTTTTAATTAACTGGGTAAACACCAATTGTAAAGCCATGGTTACCAACGATAAATAATATCCTTTGGTACGTAAAGTCGGCAAGCCTATCAATAAACCGGCAGTGCAGCTAAAAAAGATGGCCGCTAACATACCTACCCAGCAGGACAACCCCAAATTTACGGTAAACACCGCCATAGAATAAGCGCCAATCCCCATAAATGCGGCCGGAGCAAAGTTAACCATATCGGTGGAGCCCATTTGGAAATTCAACCCCAAGCACACCATTGAATAAATGGCAGCCATAACCGCAATATGAGCGATATATTGAGAAGATTTGGGAGCAAATAAAAGCGGCAAAGCCATTGTACACAAAAAAGCTATGATAAAAGCAAATTTCTTATGGCGAATAAATAAATCATAAACCCATGCAATGATTTTATATTTATCAGCCAACAACAAAGCGACAATCACAAATAGAATAAATGCCAAACTAACAAAGGTAGATGTACGTAAAATGGCATATACCAGCGCAAAAACAATCAAATTAATAAGCACAACCATAATACGTTCGGAGCCGTTGTTTTTGAGTTTGAGTGAGAAACCTTGCTTGTCCGTCATCCCATTTATCCTCCCCTCAAACTTTTTCCACAGTCTTTTCGCCGATAATACCTTCCGGCTTAAAGATAATAAAGACCACGACTACCACAAAAGCGATAATACTGGCATAAGCGGAACCGTTGGGCACATATCCCGATACCATCACTTCCACAAAAGCCAACAACATACCGCCCAGAATCGCCCCCCAAGTATTGCGTAAACCGCCTACCACAGCGGCGGAAAAGCCTTTAATGCCAAACATAGAACCATTATCAAAACTCATAATGGTTTGATAGTTGCCCAAAAGGAAACCGCTGATGGCTAACACCACACCGCCGATCACAAATGTAATCACAATGCTGCGGGATACGTTGATCCCTGTCATGAGCGACAATTCTTTATTTTGCGAAATAGCTTGCATGGATAAGCCCATTTTCGTTTTATTCAAAAAGAAAAATAGCAATAATAAAATCACCACAGTGACCGCTACGATAATAATATTACGGGTATCCGTAGAACCGCCCAAAGATAATAATGAAGGAAAGCTTTGCGGATTACGACCGCTCACCACATGAATAGCATTTTCACCCGCTACAACGTCGGCAAGCCCATTGGTAGCCGGCATAAACATCAAACCGATAACTTCTCTAATAACTGTGCCCAAGGCAATGGTGGATAACAAGGGCATTAAGGCGGACGATTTTTCGAAAGGTTTGATCGAAAAACGATGTGTCAATAAACCTAGCGCCATGCAAAAGATAATACCAATTAGCAATAACAATAAAATAACCAATAGCAACGGCCAGGCCGTCATGATGCCTAGACTATTCAATATTGTATAAGAGGCCAAAATCGAGAAAGCGCCAAAGATAGCAATATCACCGCAACAGAATACCACTACGTCCATCACGCCAAAGAACAACGAAAAGCCTATGGCCACCAGCGTATACGTACAACCTAGTAAAACGGCGCTCCAAATTAAATCTAGCAAGTATTCCATATTAACACAATCAACTCCTTTCAAAGAAGGATGCGTTTTGTTACCGGGAGACGCTTCGCATCTCCCGGTAACGTTCAATACTTTTATTTCCCGCCAAAACTACGGGTACCATTGGCATATTCAGAGTTCACATAATTCATCCATTGACCATCTTGCACGACGTTCAAATAAGTAGCAACATTGGTGGTCTGACCAATTTCATCAAAGGTAGTAGTACCAAAAATACCGGTGGTTTCACTATTGATGATCGCATCTACCATCGCTTCAGGCGTAGGCGCGTCGCCGCAGGCAGACAAAGCGTTCAATAGAATCAAGGCTGCTTCATAAGCATAAGGAGTATAAGCGCCGATCGGTTCGGAATAACCGGCATTATTATATGCTTCCGTAAAGGCCCGCCCAGCATCCGTACTTTCCAGATCAACGCCGGGGCTTACAACCAAAGCACCTTCAGCCGCTTCAGCGCCAATTTTTAAGAAGTCGGGGGTTTTCATGCCCGATATACCGGCAAACAAAATATCGGTAACGCCGGCTTCATAAAGTTGCAATTTCAGCAAAGAGGCGATTTCTACCGTGGAACCGCAGTATACGGCTTTAGCGCCGCTATTTTTAATTTTGGCAACAACGGCAGAAAAGTCAGTCGCATCTTCCTGTACCACTTCAGAACCAAGGGCGGTCAAACCGCGGTCGGTCAATTCTTTTGTGAAAACTTCCAAGTTACCTTGGCCATAATCGCTAGCATCGGAAACGATAAACCAATCCGTATATCCCAGATCATCTAATACGACCGCTGCGGAAGCAGAGTTTTCCTGACTGGCGGTAGGCGCCGAACGGGTAATATAAGGATAATTATCGGCGTTGGTTAAATCGTCGCGAATCGCGCCCCAAATGAGCAGGGGGATTTCCGCTTCTTTGAAAACCGCGCTGGCAGCGGCGGCGGGACCGGAATTCCAGAAGCCGCTGGCTGCAACGACATCGGGGTCGGCAACGACTTGATTGGCGCCGGCTACGGCCACCGAATCAGTTCCCTGGTCATCAATAATAATCAACTCAATCGTATAAGGGTATTCACCGGATGCATTGGCTTCGTCGATTGCCATTTGGAAAGCATTGCGGGCCGCCGTGCCTTCCGCCGCATCGCCGCCGGTGATTGGCGCAAAGAAACCAATCTTGACTACGCTGGCAGCATTGCCGCCCTCTTCGTCGGTTTCCCCGGTTTGTTGATTACAACCGGTAAACAGTAAAGCCACTGCAATCAAAGCAACTACCGTTACCAAAAACCATTTCGAATTCTTGAACATCTACATTCCTCCTTTTTCTTCATGACTATGTAAATTGTCTTGTGGACAATCAACATCTACTGTTAAAATGGATTACATAACCGGATTTTCCACAAATTCGCTCTTGCGCAACTCGTCGCTGGTGCCGGAAAAAATAATTGCGCCTTTTTGAATCACATAACCGCGAGAAGCCACTGCCAAAGCTTTTGTGGCGTTTTGTTCCACCAACAAAATCGTCATCTTTTCTTCTCTTAAGCGTTGAATAATTTCAAATACTTCTTCCACCATAATCGGCGCCAGGCCCAAAGACGGCTCGTCTAGAATCAACAATTTAGGTTTATTGATCACAGCCCTGGCGATCGCCAACATCGTGCGCTCACCGCCGGAAAGCGTCCCGGCTTTTTGCTGCAAACGATCCTTTAGCACAGGGAAAGAAGTATAAATATTTTCCAGTCTATCATGCAAAACTTTTGCGTCATTGATATAAAAAGCGCCCATTTTTAAATTTGTCTCTACCGTCATTTTAGGAAACGTCCCCACGGCGGCCGCAGATAAGGCAATACCTTCTTCAACTCGTTTATGCGTCGGCCAGTCATCAATACTGACGCCAGCCAATTTCATAGTGCCTTGGTCGGCTTTTACCATATTAAGGATCGCTTTTACCAAAGTGGTTTTACCCGATCCATTGGCCCCCAAAACGCAGCTAACCTCCCCTTCAGCAATATCCAAACTCACATCCATCAACATGGGAATACGACCGTAACTGGTATACAAATTGCGAATTTCCAACATCGTATTCATACGGCGGCACCTCCCAAATAAGCATGGACAACGTCTGGATCTTTCACCACGTCTTTGTACAGGCCTTCCGCAATTTTCATACCTGCATTAAATACGACAATCCGCTGAGGAACTGATTCCATAACCTTCATATCATGCTCAATAATGATTATGCAGATATCCTGCATTTTTTCTTTGATTTTGCGAATATCTTCCATCATCGACATCGTTTCCTCATCGTTCAAACCAGCCGTGGGTTCATCAAGCAATAATACCGCCGGATGCCCTACCAATGCACGGCTAATTTCAATACGCCTCCGGTCGATATGAGGAATATTTTTGGTCAATTCATAGCGGCGGTCGATCAGTTTGGGATTAAAATAACTAATCATATCCATACATTCCTGGACGCTTTGGTAAATCTCATCATTGGTCTTTTTCGGGCGTAGAATAACATCCAAAAAACCGGCCTTTTGTTTGGTGACTAAACCGGCCATAATATTATCTACCACCGATAAATCCCAGCACAATCGGCTAGATTGATAAGTGCGGGACATACCTTTTTTGAAAATTTCATAGGGTTTTAATCCGGTAATGTCTTCGCCCCTTAGATGTACCGTTCCTTTTGTGGCGGGATAAATACCGCTGATAATATTGAGGAAGGTCGTTTTTCCCGATCCATTGGGGCCGATCAAACCGACAACTTCTTGCGAATCAATGGTAAAATCGACGTCTTTAACGGCCCATAGTCCGCCAAAATTGATAGACAGATCCTTTGTTTCCAATAAAGCCATTCACATTTCCCCTCCCCGCAAATAAATTTAAAAATGCAATTCTATTTGTTAATTATTGATTTAGTACAATTTCACTTTAGTATAATCAATCGATTACTTATTAGCCAATTTTTTCTATATTTCTTTGTAAATTCCTGCTTGACAAAAAAATAAACGATAAAATTATAAAGAAAGAAGAAAAAATAGCAACTATAAATACTTGTTTACAAACAATTATTTACAAACAACTATATTTCCCTTTCAACAAGAATAAGCCTTATGTTCTCCGTATAATCTGATCCAATATTTAATATAAATTCAGCATTATTTTCTAAATTATAAACAAACGGTTCAGTATATGCAGAAATATCGTATTGATTATTATTAATTTCTAAAGAATATGTAAATGGCAGGGAATACAAATTTTCTAAGGCGGTTATGGCAACGATTGTTTGCGCAAGCGGATTGTCCGTTTGAGTTGACATCGTTTCTCGATAACTCGTTAATACGGCTGATTCTTCCGCTCCGCCCCAATACAATGAAAGCAAGGCGAATAACCATGTTTCCTCATCGCTAAACGTATATGAGTCGGCTGCCTGACATTCCTCATACCAAAGGTTCCAATCATCACAATCAAATTTTTCTAAAAAAATATTTTTAGCATTTTGTTCGCCGCCAGCCAAACACAACCCCCATAATAAATAAAAATATTCGCTATACGTCAACTGTTCCTCGTCCAAAAGCAAATAAATTTCAGATATTACCCCTTCTTGCAAAGCAGCCAGACCCGTTAAAGCCAAAATCTGTTGTTTGCGATTGGCTGGTTTTTCGACAATATGATAAAAATACGTTTTTAGCCAGGAGGCATCGACCACATCTATAGGCAACGCCGCGATTTGTAACGAAAGAGACAAATCGGCGTCTTCATCCGTCCGGTACGATATACCGCCATCTTCCCTCTGCCAGATCCCGCCATCCCAGTTAGGAAAATCAAAAAACGGTTCCGCAGTATCTTCTGCGATCCATTGCGATAAATAAGCCTGCGCCGCGGCAACGCTGCAAAATACGTCGCTACCGTCGGTTTCTAACGGAGAGGTGAAAGCGGCATCTAACAAATATTGCCAATATACCGCTCTATCGCCAATATCTGCCAATAGCAAAGCTTCTCCAGCATACGGTACCGACACGCTATCGTCTACAATAATCTCCCGCCATGCATACACGCCGTCTGATTGTTCATCCATCGTCTCCGACTCTAGATCCTCCGACGCCGTTACCGTAAACGGCAAACATAGCGTACCACAAGATACGCCGTTTTTATTTCCTATCGTTTCAATAAGCAAATAGTATTGTCCCGACTGTTCGGGAGATAAAGTTACCGAAACATTTCCCTGCTGATCCGCAGTAAGCAATGCAAAATACTCCGTCTCGCCTTGAAAATCCTTGTTTTCCATAGTTGCCTGCGCCGAAGAAAAAACTTGTCGTTCACCATTGGTGGAAGAAACAAAATCAATGTTTTGTTGCAGCAAATCGCCATAAATCCACTCAAATACATTGGCTTGCGGCGCAGTTTCACTTTGAATCAACGATACTGCGACATGAAAACCGGCGCCAGCGTGAATGCGTATTTCGCTAGTTTCTCCAGTCCGTTGCGGCAAGGCTCCATCCACGGCCAAATCCATCTCTCGTTCTTCGCAATCTAACAACAAAGAACAAGGCGGCGTTAGCAAATATTCTCCATCCTGATAAGCAACGCCCCATAAATAATAATTACGCCCATTTTCCGGCTCAAACAAGCCCAGATGCAGCGGTTGGCTTTCCACCGCATAACCGGCAATACCGCCTTCGTCGCGAATAAATAAATAAGACCCGGCATCCTCCATATCAAAAGCCATGCGATAAGATTCTCCTAATGCCAATGCACTATCGCCCATACTGATCGTCGGCCCGCTAAAAGATGATGACGCCGACTCGTTTTGCACCGGCGAAGCCTGGCCGATTTGGAAGGTGGACTCTACCAAACTTTTGCCGCTTTGGCTAACTACTAAACGATACCATCCTTCTCGCAAATATGGCAACTCCCATTCCCCTTGAAAAAAATATTCGTCCAAAGGGGCATATATTCGATATAACGGTTCCTCCTCGTCTTGCCGGTACAGATACACGGAAACCCGTTCGTAAGCCAAAGCGGATCCATCCACCGGCTGCACCAAACCCCAAAAACGTATCGTATCGCCGTTCTGATATATGTCTTTATCCAAATATAAATAACGCCATAAATAGGGCGCATCTTCCTCCGTTTGGTTATACCCGTAGTCTTGCACAACCAACGTACTATTTCCATAGGTTAGCAAATATATTTCTTCCTGTAAGTTTCGATTCAATAAAATAGCGCCGCCGTTATCCGTAACGTAGGTCTGATTCTGATGATAGGCGTGAACTTTTGCATTGGTAGCGGCCTCACCGGAAAGAGAATTGTGCGCCCAAATCAATAGTTTATCCCCACCTACTGCAGAAAACGCAGAAAGATCGTTGACCTGAAACAACTGTAGCCATGTTTGACCTTGATATACAACGCTCAAAGCATAATAACCATTGTCTTTTGGGGATAATTGCAATTGCGACGCCTGGTTTTCTCCAGCGGTTAAACGTCGGGTTCCGCTCCACAGCAAAGTAGCCGTGTCCATATCTATATCGGATAACGATGGCCACCCCATACTCCATTGGGGATGCGTCCAAGACAACTGAGATAAACAGGCGGCAAACGTCTCCGCATCCGGCAAAGCATACAGCAACAATTGCATGTCCGCCTGGTTGACATCCTCCCTGACGGTAGAATCATTGAAGTTTATGGTAAAAACCGGATGATCCATTTCTGTAAACACAGAAGCACCGGTCATATACCACAAAGGTTGCACCGATTGCCCCTGTGCTCCAGCCGTTTCAAAAGCGAAGCTTAACGGCTCCGCTAGTACCAATTCTCCATCTTGAATGGGCAAGGCCGATATGGAAACATGATAAACGGTAAGCTCTTGCCAACCGTTCTTGGGCTGAAAATATAAGGTTCTCCCCTGCTGCCAAAATGAACCTTCGATAGCAGGATCAATCGTAACATAATCTTCCAATCGGTTCACATCAATCTGTACCGTTTGACTCAATGTGAACTCTAATGGGTCATTTGTGCACACTTGTGTTTCCTGATCTACAGGTTTACTGCCGTTGATTTGCAATGCATCGCCTGTCTGCACCGCCCAACTAACCGTTTTACCAGTAGTCGTTAAAGTAAAGGTATATATCGTTCCTTCGCTTAAAGGCTGCGCTGGAACCAATAACACTTCCGCCGCAGTTTTTCCTTGATGCACGCCTAGCTCAATTGCCGGTTCTACCTGCAAATAACGGCTTACCGAAGCGGAAGAAACGTTTTCCGGGAACGTAAGAGAAAAGGAAGAAGTCACGTCTACGCCTACCGGTGAAACAATGCTAGGACTAAGAACCGCTTCTTGCGCCACAACTTCGTCAATATCCTGCACCCAGCCAACGATCACATAAACGATCGACAAAGCGGCAATCAAAATAATTGCTATAAAAATCCAAGTCAATTTGGACATGATCCCGCCTCCTCCCTTATTTTTCTCTGGACAACAACTGCCGGCCACACGGCTATTCATGCTTCGGCTAAATTCTTCGGCTAAATTCTATATACGGATATGACAAACAGAAATTTTATGAAAACAGCGAAACCTTTATCGATTGCTCATGCTGCCAATACTCTCTTTCAAACAATCGCTTGTCTTTTCGGTTAACGATAAAGGGCAACAAAACAAAGGCGCAATCGCCGGTATACAGATTATCCTAACGTTTTCAAAGGCGTTTGCTGCGCCAAAAGCGGAGATAAAAATTTCTACCGATTTGCATGCGTCAAACAAATATTCTTCATTATACACCACTTCATAATCCATTTCAACAAAATGCGACTATCGGCTCCAATGCAACATGATAGCTATATAAGGATAGAAAATAAAAATCGCCGGCCATAGAGGATTTTCTAGACCGGCGATTTCATTTTCCATCGCTTGCTTCTGCTTGATCAATTGATAATCGCCATATAGAGCGACATACTAGTTGGTAGCGTTTTCACCATCGGTAGCGTTTTCACCGTCGGTAGCGTTTTCGCCGTCGGTAGCGTTTTCACCGTCGGTGGCATTTTCACCATCGGTAGCATTTTCACCATCGGTAGCATTTTCACCATCGGTGGCATTTTCACCGTCGGTAGCGTCTTCGCCATCGGTAGCATTTTCACCATCGGTGGCATTTTCACCGTCGGTAGCGTCTTCGCCTTCCTCATCCGTAGCGGGTTGATAGTAGCGGAAAGCGCCTACCATTTCAACAGTAGCTTCTGCATCCATAGCCTCCAGAAGTTCAGAGATTTTGGCGCTTACTTCATCGCTACTAATGGATTTCATACTATTTTTTACCACTTCTGCCGAAGCATCATAGCCGGTCCGGATATCGTCAATTTTAATGATATGATAACCGGCGGAGGATTGTACCGGTTCCAATGTATAATCGCCGACGTTTTCCAAAGCAAACGCCGCATCGGTATATTCTTCATAGAAAGAAGTGCCTGTTTCTACATCGACGCCGTAAACGTTAATATAATTTTCTAAAGCGCCGCCATTTTCCGCGCTACCGTCAGTAGAATACTCTTTGGCTAACTCCGCAAAATCTGCGCCGTCGTTCAATTGGTTAATCACATCCATCGCCGTTTCATAGGCTTCGGCCATAGCTGCCTCATCGCTCGGATCTGCGCCAATTAAAATATGGGAGGTCAAACGGCTATCCCATTGACTGGGATCTTCATCGTATACGCTTTGAGCGGCTTCGTCGGTAACTTCGATTTCCGCCAACAGTTCGTCTTCCACTGCATAATACAAATCAACATACAGGCTATTAATCATCATGGAACGATAGGCGCCCAAAGGCAAAACATCCTTGAGATAATTATCTTCCCAAGTAACGCCATAGGTATTGGTGGCCAATTGACGAATCAATTCCCCGCTTTTTACCACTTCCCAGCAATAGGATTCCATATCGGCTAAGGTGGAAGAGGCGCTTTCTTCATCCAATAAATCAGTACCCATATAGGCTAAGAAATAATCGTAATAATTGTTGTAATATTCCAGGAAATTGGCTGCAAAATAATAATCCATTTCTTCCTGGTATACCGGTTCGCCATTAATCTTGGCAAATACCTCGCCGGTACCGTCGTTGGACGAGCAACCAGCTCCCAACAGAAGCAAAGCGACCAACATAACAACAAATAGTTTTTTCAAAAGAACTCATCCTTTCTATAGCGACTTATGCGTCGTGTATAAAACACCAACTCATTATACCACAACGAATAAATATAGCAAACTGAAAATTTAATGAAATTTGTCCTATTTTCGCTTGCTAGCCAAAAGCGCCAATTCTTGTAAAACATCTAAAGCCAATTCTGCTCTATGCAAAGGTTGAGCAATATCTACAGTTTTAATCCATAATATAAATCCTTTTTTTTCGGAAAAGGTAAGACGTTTAGGCCATTTTGCTAAAACAGCCAATAGATCTTCGCCAATCAAAGGGTGATCTTCTGCAAATTTCACTTCAATACCGCAATCTTTCTGCAAAATAGACACAATGGATAACAAACGAGCCGGCACTTTAATTTTACCCAAAAGCAACAAATTAATCAATTGATATGGCAACTCGCCATATCGATCGACCAATTGATCAGCCAATTTTTCCACTTCTTCCACGGTTGTAGCGGCCGTGATCTTCTTATAGATTTCCACTTTTAAATCAGGCGAATCGATATAGGAATCGGGAATATAGGCATCCAAATGCAATTCCAACATGGTGGCAATCGGCTGCGGTTCTATGGGCGCCCCTTCGGCTTTGGCAACTTCCTCTTGCAGCAATTTACAATACATATCAAATCCTACCGCTAAAATATGGCCATGTTGTTCCGCGCCTAATAAATTACCAGCGCCTCGCAATTCTAAATCTCGCATAGCAATTTTAAAACCGGCGCCCAATTCGGTAAAATCCCGAATGGCAATCAATCTTTTTTTAGCAATATCAGAAATTTTTTTATCCTTGCGATAGGTAAAATATGCAAACGCTTGGCGGGAAGAACGACCTACTCGACCGCGCAACTGGTATAACTGGGATAATCCGAACAAATCGGCCTGATCTACGATAAGCGTATTGACGTTGGCAATATCTAAGCCGCTTTCAATAATGGTGGTGCACAATAGAATATCCGCTTCTCCCCGATCAAACTGCAACATCACTTCCGCCAATTCTCTCTCGTTCATTTGCCCATGGGCTACGACGATGCGTGCCTGAGGCAATAATGCTTGTAGTTCCGCCGCCACATCATAAATGCTCAAAACACGATTATGCACATAGTATACTTGCCCGCCTCTGGCCAGTTCTTGGGCTATGGCATCACGAATCAACTTCTGATGATATTCTACAACATACGTTTGGACGGGGCGCCGGTCCACCGGCGGCGTGTTGATAATACTCATATCCCGCAAACCTACCAGCGACATATGCAAAGTGCGCGGTATGGGCGTGGCAGATAAAGTCAGCACATCGATGCTGGCTTTCCATTCTTTAATTTTTTCTTTATGAGCCACGCCAAAGCGCTGTTCTTCATCGATAATCAATAATCCCAAATCTTTGAATACCACATCTTTGGACAGCAAGCGGTGCGTGCCTACTACAATATCAATGGCGCCGCTTTCCAAGCCGGATAAAATTCTCTTTTGTTCCTTTGCAGAATAAAAACGTGATAAACCGGCTATTTTAATCGGATATCCAGCAAATCGTTCCTCCACAGTACGCAAATGTTGCTGTGTCAATACGGTGCTAGGGGTCAATAACGCCACCTGTTTACCATCCATTACCCCTTTGAAGGCCGCACGTAGCGCTACCTCCGTTTTGCCATATCCTACATCGCCGCACAACAAGCGATCCATAATTTTCTCGCTTTCCATGTCGGCCTTAATTTCCGCCAAAGATTGCAATTGATCCGGCGTTTCTTCATACGGAAACGCATCCTCAAATTCTTGCTGCCATGGCGTATCAGCGGAAAAAGCGTATCCTTTTCCCGCTTCCCTTTGTGCATAGAGCCTTAACAACTCTTGGGCCATATCCCGCACCGAATTTCTTGCTTTTGCTTTCGCTTTTTGCCAATGATCGCCGCCTAAACGGTATACTTTTGGTTGTACGCCGTCGCTACCAATATATTTTTGAATCAAATCCAATTGATCCACCGGCAAATAAAGCTTATCTTCTCCGGCGTAACGTATTAACAAATAATCTCGGGCGACGTCGCCGACAGTTAAACGTTCCACCCCCATATATTGGCCAATCCCCTGATGCACATGCACCACATAATCGCCAGGGCGCAAGTCAAGAAAGTTGGCAATTTTTTCTCCTTCTTTATACGTCCGTCGAGAGCGGGTCTTGCCCTCCCGGGCAAATAAATCTTTCTCAGTTAGCAATGCCAGCGATAAATCGCTGCTTTCAAAACCTTTGGTCAAAGCGGCGTTGAGCAACGTCACCGGCGGCAGCGCATATTCTTGCAGCAATTCCTCTACGCGCTTGCGGCGGATGTCCGAACTGACGCTAATATAAGTGTGCCAGCCGCAACTGCGGAAGCGTTGCATATCGTCGGCAAACAATTTTGGCGAAGAAGTATAAAGCGGCACGTCCCGGCTGGCTATTTCCCGATGGATTGCCACATCCAACCCTGGCGTTTTGGCAGGTAATTGACCAATTAAAAATACGGGAGAATGACGCAATCCCTCTAATATCTGAGAAAAGGAGTGAAAATTCGCAAAAAAGGATGGCAACAGCCTGCCTTCCTGCAACATATCGCTATATCTTTCATGCCTTTCATGATCCTGATGCGCCGCTTCCTCCTGGATCTGATCCGCCTCATCCAATACGATTGTGCCGTTTCCTAAATAATCTAACAAGCCGGCAGGACAGGGATAAAAATAAGGAGATAACATTTCTAAAGAATTATCCCAAACGTTTTCTTGCAGAAATTCCCGCAATTGACCACAAAATTCCATAAAGCGCATCTTTTCCTCACCATGATACAAGGAAAGATTCTTTTGATATTCCTCCTCCAACATTTGTAAGGCACGAGCTTTAGCTTCACTGTTTAAAGGAGTTTCACGGCCCGGCGTTAATAGGATTTGTCCTATCTCTTGTTTGGATAATTGATCTGCCGGGTCGAACACCCGCAAAGATTCCAGCTCGTCATCAAAGAACTCTAGACGAACCGGATCGGTGGCAGTAAAAGGAAAAATATCCAAAACGCTACCGCGGCGGCTAAAAGTGCCGGGAATTTCCGTTAGGGTCTGGCGTTCATAGCCCATATGAATAAGCGTTTCCGTTAATAGGTCAATCTGCCAAACATCCCCAGCTTGCAAAAGCAAATGGGCATCGGCAAATACGTCGGGCGGCGCAAGATTGCGACATAGAGAGTTAACGCTTGCCACCACCAACAGAGTTTCTCCACGACTCAAGCGCGACTCTACTTCCATACGCGCAACAGACAGCTCTATATTGCGGCCAAATACTTGAAAAGGTAACAATTCTAAAGTGGGAAAGAACAAGCACACATTTCCTAAGTATGGACGCATATTTTCCACCAGCCGGGCGCCTTCCTCTTCGCCAGGGGTAACGACCAACATCGACTGGCGGCTATCCAAAAATACAGCAGCAAGCCAGGCGGCTTTCAATCCTTCGGCAACGCCGCTTAATTCTATGCAACGCCGTTCCTGAAGCGACTGTAACAAACCGCTATAGCAATCGCTGGCGCGGCAAATGTCGAGTATTTCTTGTATATCAATTTGATCAACGCTAGACATAGATTCTCCGTTATTCTTCTACAAGATGTATAGCCAAATCCATACCATTATATTTATTCATCGCCGGGCCTATGCCGTTTTCCACCCAATACAAAGCTGCTTCCGCAGCAATTTGAAAGGTTTTGGCAAAATACGGCGCTTCTTCGGCGCTGAATCGAGACAAAACATAATCCGCCGTGGCGATAGGAGCCCTGCCCACGCCAATTTTGATCCGGTTAATTTCTGTAGAAGCAAATTGGTTAATAATGGATTTCCAACCGTTATGACCGCCGTCCCGGCCGTTGCGCTTGATCCGCAAAGCGGCGGGCGGCAAATCCAAATCATCGCTAATAATCAAGATATCCTCCACATCTATATGGTAATATGAGGCCAAAGCATATATAGGAATACCGCTTAAATTCATATAGGATTGGGGCTTGGCCAGCAATATTTTTTCACCATGCCAAAAAGCGGTGCCCGATAAATTATTATGCTCGTTTTTACGAATATCTAAAGAAAGTTTTTCAGCAATTTGGTCTATGGTTAAAAAACCGCAATTGTGTCGGGTACCGGCATAGCGTATGCCGGGGTTGCCCAAACCGGCAATTAATTTCATTTATCTTCTTCCTTTTTTTTAAATTTCCGATTCATAAAACTTGGGCATAAACAGGTAAATTATAAAATATATATTGATAAAAATCAATTTCGAGGTGTAGCAAATGAATGATATACCAGAAATCAGCGGCAAAAAACTATTAGGCATGCCGGTATACAGCATTAAAGAGGGATTAAATTTGGGACAAATCAAATCTTTGTTATTAGATCCCAAAGAACAATGCGTAGCGGCGCTCATTGTAGAAAGAAGACGGTTTAATCGTGAGGAAAGAGTTCTACCATTCTCAGCCATCGATGGTATTGGCGAAGATGCGGTCACGATTGAAAAAGCCGCCTTATTAGAACGAAAAGGCACCAATAGTCAATACTTAAAAGCATTAAAACATCCTATCTATTTAATCGGCGCCAAAGCTTTTACCATTGGCGGCAAAACTCTGGGAAAAGTGGAAGAATATCGTCTACGCCAACAAGACGGCATAATTTCCGCTTTAGTTCTCAATGCCCCCGGTATTTTCAAAGAAAGTATCGTCGTGGATCGTCAGGAAATCATTACCATTGCCCCTCATACGGTTATGTTGCGCGACACCGCCATAACCAATGCAATAGTCGTTAACAATCCTTTGCTCACCAGCATGGAAAATGCGGCCGAATTAGTAAAAGATAAAGCCGTGAATTTAAAAAATACCACGCTAGAAACTACAAAAAAACTCTCAGCCAATTTGGAAGATAGAATGAATAAACGAAAAAACTCACACGATATCCTAGATGATGAAGAAAAAAAAGGCGGTTTGTCTCATATGGAGGAAACGTCAGACAATACCACAGAAGATATATATCATTCCGTATTGGATGAAGATTTACCAACCATTGATGAAACAATTGAAGATGCCATTAGCAAGCCTACCAACGAATAAACCGGATAATCAACCGGTAAATTGTAAACGGCGGCTGGCAGCGTTGTCGGCGGTATTAATTATTTAATTCGCTTTGGAATACCGCAAATCAATCGTATGACTTGCACGGCCTCTTGCGCCAAGCAATTGCAGACATGCCCCACTAAACGGCGTTTCGCAGCCTGTTGCGGATCCATGGGAATTATGCCGGAACCAATTTCTCTACAAATCACCACTTCTTTATTTATCAAACGGCTAACCATTTCCTCGCAGGAGGCATTCTCCGCTAATATCCAGGCTTGGACATCGTTGATTACAGGGCGTTCATCTAAAATCCCTGGCGCGATATCTTCATCGCAATAGCCTAGTGATTTGACATAAGCAAGCTTACCAGCCCCCAAAGGACCTACGACTAAAATCATTCTTTCACCTCGTTTCCCTTGAGTAAACAAGGTATACCGCATACCAATTCGCAAACTTGATCAAACGATTGCGCCAGACGTCGATTTAACCAGGATAAAGCTTGTATATAAGCCATGGTTTCAGGAGGATAATCGATGCCGTCGCCGCCAATTTCATTGGTTACCACCAATAAATTTTCGCATTGCGCTGCGAGTCGCATAATGCTTTTTTCTATTCGTTCTGCCGCCCGAAAATCTACGCCTTGCGCAGAAAACATTTCGTTAGCCAACAAATTACACAGGCACTCCAATACCAGGCTAGCTGCAGGCTCTATATGGAAATGATATAGGCTTTGATAAATTTCAATCGTCTCGATGTCCAGTCCTTGCCTTTCCCGGCGATTTCTGGCAATCGTCGCCCAATCTTCTTCCCCTACCGGTTTCATACAAGCGACGTAATAACGAGGCGCAGGTAACTTGCATAAATATTGCAAAGCATAGGTGCTTTTTCCGCTACCAGCGCCACCGGTAATCAATATGTTCATATGCACACCAACTTATTCCTGCCATTGTTGCAACAAATCGTTCATCCATTGATATACGTCCATATCATACGCTTCCTGCAAATGTTCCCGAGTTAATACTTGCGCCGCATTTCCCTGAGCAACGGATTTTCCTCTATGGATCAATACAGCATCGCTGCCGTAGGATTTCACCAAGTTTAAGTCATGCACCACGGACAAAACGGCTTTTCCCGGTTGCCGCGCCCAGTCCTGAATTAAACCAAAAACCTGTTTTTGATAAACCAAATCCAAATGGTTGGTCGGTTCGTCCAAAATCAACAAACGCGGATTCTGAGCAAAAATTTGCGCCAAAAACACCCGTTGCAATTCTCCGCCGGAAAGCGTGGTAATCGTTTGGCGGCGCATAGGCTTGAGCCCGGTCATTTCCAAGGCTTCTTCCACCATACGCTGATCTTCATCGTCGCCGCTGGAAAACAAACCTGAGGAATGAGCATAGCGTCCCAAACGCACCACGTCTTCCACACGAAACGCATAGCTAACGTAATGTTGTTGACTCAAAATACCAATATTGCGGGCTAAGTGAACAGGTTTCCACGAAGCAATATTTTCCCCTTCAAAACAAACTTGTCCCTGATAGGGTATACCTTGAGAAATAGCGGCAACAATCGTCGATTTTCCCGCGCCGTTCGGCCCCACCAGCATTACCCACTGATTTTCCGCTACGGAAAAGCTCACGTCATTCACAATGGTTAAATCGCCATAGCGAACAAGCAAATTTTTCACTTCAAGCATATTCATGATTTACCTTTCCGCGATATATAAAATATATAAACGAAAGCGATTGCTCCCACAAATGAAGTTACGACGCCGATGGATAATTCCAGCGGATTTAGCAAGATGCGAGCCAACAAATCCGCCAACAGCAAAAAAACTGCTCCGCCAAACAAAGAAGCTGGCAACAGCCGGCGGTGATTGGGACCAACCAACATTCTCGCCATATGGGGGACAACCAAACCGACAAAAGCGATGGTACCGCCAATGGATACACACACGCCGATGAGAATCGATACCGCAATCATAACTACCAATTTTACCCGCCTAACGTTTACCCCCACATGCCGGGCGTTATCTTCGCCAATAGCAAAAGCGTTTAATTCACGGGAATAATGCAATAATATCGCACCGCCTATCAGCAAAGCAACGCATAAAATGAACACGTCCTGATAATCGCTGCCGGACAAGCTGCCCATGGTCCAAAACATGATGGTTTTTACTTTTTCACCGGCAAAGGTTACCACCACATTCACAATGCTGTTGACGAACATAGAGAAAATAATACCAATTAAGATAATCGTATTGGTTGACAAAGAAAAATCTAGACGATAGGCTAGCCCTAAAATAATGAGCATGGATAGAAAAGCGAACGTCATCGCCATTAGCATGACGCCGCCATTGGCAAAGCCAGGTATATTGAGACCAAAAGCAATAGCCAAAACCGCCCCTAATGAAGCGCCGGAGGAGACGCCCAAGGTGGAACCATCCGCCAAAGGATTACGCAGCAAACCCTGCATAGCGGCGCCGCAAATGGACAAAGCGGCTCCGCTAAGGGCAACCGCCAAAACTCGGGGGATGCGAATAAAGACAATGATGGATTGGGCGATGCCCTCCGGTATTGGCAAGCCGCAAATTGTCCGCCATACGGCAACCACAATATCCGATGGCGTTACAAACACGCTGCCCACCGCAACACATATCCATAAAACCGCCAACAATATGGCGGTAAATAATAAATATATGGAAAAAGAAAAACCTTCCCTTTTTGCTTCCTTTAACAATCAACCCACCCCATAGGTAAAAGGAACGGCTAAGCCGTTCCTTTTACCGCTTAAATTTATTGATCTTCTTGATCACCATATATGTATGTATACAAAGCTAATGCTGCATCGGCCAATCGTGGACCGGGGCGGGATATCACATTGGAATCCAGATCCCACACCCGATGATTTTGCACAGCCGCCACTTGCTGCCAACTGTTTCGACTCATAATTTCTTCCGCCGGCGGTATGTCGCCGCCCATATACATAGTTATACTAATAATATAATCCGGATTTCTTTCTATTACTTGTTCTTCGGATACTTCTCCCCAGCCATCTACATCGGAAAAGATATTCTTAAGACCAAGCATGGAAGCAATTTCATCCATAAAGGTATTGGCGCCGGCAGTCCATAAACCATACTCCAATGGAGAAACCTCAAAATAAACGGTTTGTTTCTCATCTTCGTTGACTTCACGTTTAACTTGCGCAAATGTATCTTGCATGGTTTCAATGATTTGCTCCGCTTCTGTTTGTTTTTGCAGCACTTCGCCGATCATACGAATCGCCTGATATACTTCGTCAATATTCTGCGCTTCGCTTAAAACCACCTTCATGCCAGCCTGGCGTAACGCTTCCACTTGCTCTTCGCTTTGATCCATCGTACTCATAAATACCACGTCGGGCTGCAAAGCGACGATTTGCTCAATATTGGTCTCCGATCCGGATTGTAGAGCGGTGACTTCAGCAGTCTCTTCCGGATAATCGCAATATGAGCCTCGACCAACCACCAAATCGCCTGCCCCCAAAGCATAAATGATCTCGCAATCGGCGGCGGTTAAAACCACAATTTTGTTAATTGGTTGATCAAATTCCACCGCATAACCGGTCATATCAGTCACTGTGTACGAAAGACCGTCCTCACCATCGTTTTGCGCCTGTTCGTTTTCCTCTAACAAATCAGTTTGATCTTGGCAAGCGCAAAAAAACATCAGCACGCACAACAACATCAAAATGATGAAAAGCCTATTTCTTTTCATGGCCTTCTCCTTTACTCTGAGCAAAGCTTTCCTCCCGTAACACGTTCCGCCGGATCTTGCCGCTAATGGTTTTTGGCAAATCATCCACAAATTCGATAACCCGCGGATATTTATAGGGAGCAGTATTCTTTTTCACATAAGCCTGTATTTCTTTTTTTAACTCTTCGCTAGGCTGCGTTCCACGTGTAAGCACGATGGTGGCTTTAACGATTTGGCCGCGAATTGGATCTGGCGCGCCGGTAACCGCACATTCCAATACATACGGCAATTCCATAAGCACGCTTTCAATTTCAAAAGGACCAATCCGATAACCGGAAGACTTGATCACGTCATCAACGCGTCCCACATACCAATAATAACCATCTTCATCCCGCCAAGCCGTATCTCCCGTATGATAGACGCCATCATGCCAACATTCTTTGGTTCTTTCCTCATCGTTATAATAGCCAAAGAATAGGCCGCATACTTCGTCTTCCTCGGCTCGAATCACTACCTCGCCAGTTTCACCCACTTGCGCCGGTCTACCGTCGGGCAAAATCAAATCTACATTATATAAGGGACTAGGCTTGCCCATGGAACCCGGTTTGGGAATCGTACCTACAGGATTATAAATAATTGCTACTGTTTCCGTCTGTCCAAAGGCTTCCATTAAGTTCAAACCGGTAGCCTTTTTCCATTGTTCGAATACTTCCGGGTTCAAAGCCTCGCCGGCAATGCAGGAATATTCCAGCGTAGACAAATCATATTTGGATAAATCTTCGCGGATAAAAAAGCGATACATGGTTGGCGGCGCACAAAACGTCGTAATATTATAACGTTTAAACAAAGGCAAAATATCGTCTGCTTCAAATTTATCGAAATCATAGACGAAAATTGGCGCTTCACAAATCCACTGACCGTATAATTTTCCCCATACAGCCTTACCCCAACCTGTATCGGAAATGGTTAAATGCAAACCATCCGGATTCACATTTTGCCAATACTTAGCCGTAATAAAATGCCCCAAAGGATATTTGTAGTTATGCTGGGCAATTTTCGGATAACCCGTGGTACCTGAAGTAAAGAACATTAACATCCGGTCGCTGCCACAAGCCGCGTCTTCCGGTCGATGGAAAACATCGCTATACGCCATAAATTCCCTATCAAAATCCCGCCAACCCGGGCGCTGGCCGCCAACCATAATCAACTGCTCCACATTCGGGCAAGAAGCGGCAGCGATCTCCGCTTGTTCT
>CASEQE010000046.1 GCA_949289995.1 uncultured Peptococcaceae bacterium | reverse complement strand
CGCTAATGGTGTGGTCGTTGCCATCCAAATGCCATTGGTTCAGATTGCCGTCCCAACCATTCAATGGCGTCCAGTCCTGGCCGCTTAAATCGATATCCGCCATCAACCGCACGGTTTTGCCCTGATAGGATTTGTCCGCTTGATTGACTGCAGCGGCAAATTCCCGCAATTGGCCGGCGGAAAAGATCAGTTGCGCATCTGTTTTATCGTAAATTTTACCGCTAATATCGCCGTTTACCGTCAGCTCTACGCCGTCGGCCACAATCAACTTCACGCCATCCGGCACCGTCAAATCCTCATCCACCGTTTGATCGGTTAACAGGGTGAGTTGCGTAATAGGCAGCCCGGTCTGGGCCAATATCTGATCAACGGTTGCCTGGGACCAGATATAAAAGCCCGGGACGTCATAGGCATGATAACCTGCCGCCTCTACCGCATCTAAATCTTGCAATTCGCTCCAAATCTGCAGCGGATCGGCCAGATTGCCGCTGATCAGGGTGAAGTGGGCGTCGCCTTTATCCACATTAACGCTGCCGGTTCGGCTGCCGGCAATTTGCAGGCCGCTGGCGGTTACCTGGGAGTCGTTCACCGTCAGGCCAATGCCTTTGCTATTTTTGATGGTAATCTGCTCCAAAGTTACGTTTTCGCTTTCATACGCCAACATGCCTTGGGCCTGGTTATTGTTGTCCAAAACCAGGTTTTTCACCACGGTGGCTTCGCTAGCCCCTTCCACCGACAGCAAATGTTTGCCATTGTTCGTGGTATCCCATGAGCTATTGTTCGCCTGCAGCGTGTAGCCGCCGCCGTCCAAAGTGATACCGGCGGGAACCGTCAGCTTCGCCCCTACCGGCACATCGCTAACCAAGGTAACCAGCTTGCCGCCGGCAACGGCCGCAGTGAAGGCGTCCTCCAGGTTACCATAGCCCATGCCGTCCACCACGGCAATGACGTCGGTAAGCGGATCGTCTAAGGTAGTATACGTATAGCCGCAAACGTCGCAGGTATGTATGGTGGCGTTAAGCTCCCCGCCGTCGACGGTAATCACGGTGGGGGTATCCGTAAATACGCAGGCTTGCTGTTGCGTCGCGTCGCAGCGAGAGCAGCTGCGGCTATGGGTGCTGTCTTCCTGCACGCCGTCCCAATGGAAATCGCCGTAATCATGGCCCAAGGACGGGATTGGCTGCTCATAAGATATGCCGCAAATGGAGCAGGTATAGGTTCTTACGCCGTCTTCCGTACAGGTGGCTTCCGTGGTGACTTCGCCAACGAAATTATGGATATGGCCGCCGGAACTACCGGAACCGCCGGAACTACCAGTTTTGCTCCAATGGGCGTACAGGGTGATATCGGCGGTAATGCCGTCATCGAAATCAAATTTGACGCCGCCGGAAGTTTTGGTATACCAGCCGCGGAAGTTATAATCTTCCCGTTTCGGCTCGGCAGGGGCGGATACGGTTTCCCCGGCCTGCACCGTTACTTTCTTATATATACCGCCGTCGTCGTAGTTTAGATCAAAAATAACCGTGTATTCGCTAACGGCTTCCTCCGGCAACAAATCCTGCAGCCGCTGCAGAATCAAGGCTACCTGTCCCCGCAGGGCATAACCTTGGGGATTGAGGTTGCCGTCGCCCATGCCGCCGATCAGTCCTTGACCCACGGCCCAATTCAAAGCCGATACCGCATATTGGGAAATGGCGCCGGCGTCGGCAAAGCCGGAAAGGTTTTCTTCGGTGGTAACCGCGTCCATACCCCGATATTGCATATAGCGATAGAGAATCGCCGCCAATTGTTCCCGGGTAATCGCGTCGTCGGGACCGAAAGCATCGTTGCTATACCCTTCCACAATGCGGTTTTGATAGGCCCAGATTACGGCCTGCCGGTAATAACTGCCCGCCGCCACGTCGGCAAAAGGACAATCGTCGGTAGCAACCGTAGCGCCGTCTAACCGGTAGAGAATGGCTACGATCATCCCCCGGGAAGTGGCCAAATTGGGGCTAAAAATGCCGCTGCCGGTGCCTTGCATCAAACCTTGATTGTTTACATACTGCACTGCATCATAATACCAATCCGTTTCTTTTACATCGGAAAAGGGATTGGCGTCGGCGGCAAATACCGCCGTGGACAATACCGTCAGCAACAACGCCAAAACCAGCGCCGTGCCGAGCAAAGTTTTTCGTCCAAAAGCCATGGTCATTCCTCCTCTGTTTTATCCGCCTTGGTTCCAAGGCAGCGTATCATATGGCGGCATTGGTCGTTGACGCGATACTGAAATTTATAACGCCAAAACGCCGTATTATATCTATATTTATACCATATTTTGCCTACAAAATCAATATTAATAATAGCAATTAATGATAAGATGCGTTTTTCAATTTTTCACTTTTCTTCACTAAATTTTTCTGTTTTTTTAACCGCAAACGATTGTCACCCATTACGCCTTCATGATATAGTTTAACTAAATCCGCATAAGCTTTTGTTTGCGTTCACGGTTTCGCTTAGTCCAGCAACGGCTTTTGTATAAGCTTAAACCGGCAATTTGACAAACGCGCTTTTGCAACAAAGGAGGAAATGTGCATGAAAAAACAGTTTTTAGCCATTGGCCTGGCCTTGTGCCTAGCCCTGTGCTGCCTGTCCATAACGGCCTTGGCAACGGTAAACCCGGATACCCGGGATACCAGGGGCTATTTTGACGAAACCTTGCCTCAGGAGCCGGAAAAAGCCGGCGACGTATGGACGGTTACGCCGGAAAACGCCCAATATACTTTGGACGGGGCTTACGGCTCCATCAACGGCAAAACCATTTGCTTTGCCCGAGGAGAGTATACGGAACAGCTGATCCTGGGCAGGGTTAACAAATTTTCCGGCAGCAACAGCCAATATTTTTCCAACAACTGGACGAAGGAAATCGCATATAACCAGCTACAGGATACGGCTATTTATCAATACCTGCGGCAGGTAAAAGGCGTGGTTTTCATCGCCGAAGAAGGGGTGGTTTTGCCCGGCTTTACCGCCTCGTCCGGCCATATGTACGGCGCAACAGATGATCCTGCCGTGGATTATGTGCGGGAAACCTCTACCGAAAGCACCAACCACAGCTATTATGCCAGCTCCCAGCTGGAAAAGATTGTTTTCCAGGGATTGCAAATCGCCGGCGGCATATCTATCAATGATTACAGCGTAAACGCCTCTACCCAGGATATTCTTTTTGTGGATTGCCGCTTTTTAGGCGATGTAAACCGTATACAGGACTCCACTTTTTGCGCCGTAGGAATGAAGGCCGACGAAAAAACGTTTGCCAACATCCGTTTCAGCGGCTGCACCTTTACCAACTATTTCCAAGGGATATACATCCAGGGCGCCGTGGATCCCTCCATTAGCGGCTGCCTATTCCAAGGCACCACCCATAATGCCATCGCCTTGCAAAGCAGCCGGAGCAATCCCCTAAGCGGCGACGTATATATTGGCGAAAACATCATCGAAAACGCCGAGGACCGGGCGATTCGCCTGGGGGATACGGAAATGGATTCCCTGGTGATCGAGAATAATATCATCCTCGATTCCGGCGACGATGAAGGCCAATTGATCAAAGCGGGAGCGATAAACGGCAACCCCACCGTTTCTTTGGAATACAACTATTGGAACGGCCGGGATACGGCGGAAGCAGTGGCTGACGGCCTGCCCCAACCGGCGGTTACCGGTATCAAAGGCGGTCATTTTGCCCAAGCCATTCTGGCAGCATATTGCGCCCCTGGTTTCGTTCCCGTAGCGGACGGCGAAGGCGGCTACACGGTGGCGGCGGATACGTCGTTTTTCGCCGGCGGCAGCGGTAGCGCCAACGATCCCTATCGTATTGCCGATGTGACGCAATTGGCGGCTTTCCGGGATAGCGTCAATCGAGGCGTAACCTATGCCGGCCTACATATCCGGCTGGAAGCGGCGGACTATAACCTTTCCGGCCAGGAATGGACGCCGATCGGCGACGGAGCCCGCAACGGCAAAACCTATAGCGGCGCCGCTTTCCAAGGGACGTTCGACGGCAATAACCAAACCATATCCCAGCTAACCATTACCGCCGACGCGGCCAACGTCAACGACGCCATCGGCCTTTTCGGCGTGGTAGACGGGGGCGCGGTGAAAAATCTTCATCTATCCCAGGTAAACATCCAAGTAGCTAACGGCCAATGCGTAGGCGGCGCCATCGGCTTGATGGTCAACGGCGCCCAGGCCAACGCCATTTCCGTTTCCGGCGCCATTTCCGCCGCCCGGGGCAACGGCGGCATCGCCGGCCGGCTGATCGCCGACGGCGCCATCATCGATTGTATCAACGAAGCCAAGATTACCGGCACCAGCGCCAGCGGCAATGTAGGCGGTATTGTCGGCGCCGCCTATTATAGCGAAAACGGCGCGGATATGCGTATCAGCGGCTGCGAAAACCATGGCGAAATCCTCGGCGTAACGGTAGTAGGCGGCATCGTCGGTCTATCCGCAGCCGATGTCAGCCAATGCCTAAACAGCGCCGCCGTGAAAGGCGCGGGTTTTAGCGTCGGCGGTATTGCCGGCGAACAACAAAACGTCGGCAGCATAACCGATTGTGAAAACCAGGCCGATATCGTCAACGATTCCAACGCCTACGGCACCGGCGGCATCGTCGGCTGGGTACGCTATAGCGGCAGCGAAAGCGACTATCCCCGCAAAGAAATCATCCAAGTGTCCAATAACCGCAATCTAGGCGCTATCCAAGGCGGCAACGACGGCGGCGGCATCATCGGCACCGTTTATAACGCCATTATGGTTACCGGCAATGAAAACGCCGCCGCCGCCATTTCCGGCGCCACTTTCGCCGCCGGTATCGCCGGCAATCTGCAATTTACCGAAACCGCGATCGGCGATATTCCCCAGCATGACATTACCATTTTTAACAACGTATCCTCCACCCGCTGGGAAAACATTTCCGTCAACGGTTCCTGCAAAGATTTGTACGTTTATCATAACGCCGCTACGCAAGGGAAAAACCATATTCAAGACAATACCCCGGCTTGGCAAGGGCAACTGGAGGATCAAAAATACGCCTCCCTGGCCACCGCGGTGAAAACCGCCCAACCGGGACAAACCGTGATCATGCTCAACGACGTGGAGGCGGACGTATGGCAAATGATTTGGAACGTACAAGGCATCGTCCTGGACGGCAAAAACCATACCCTGAAAGTAAACGCCATTGAAAGCAAGGAAAACCATGACGCCGTATTCCATTCCAACGGCGACAATTTGTTCCAAAATCTAATCGTGGATTTGTCGGCTATCGACAAAGAATCCGCCGCCCAAGGGTTCCGTGCCTTTAACGCCGCCGGCGGCGACCGCTTTGTCCATGTAAAAATCATCGGCAGCAACCATGTGAGCTACGGCATTTTCGCCGGCGGCAGCGACAACGAGGAGGAAACCGTCTCCATCTACGATTGCCAATTTGAAAATTGTCAATACGCCATCGGCAGCGAGCCTATCGCCAACAGCGGCGGCAAATCCAAACTGGAAAATCTGATTGTTTCCCAGTGCCAATTTAGCGGTTGCAACTATGTAGCCATTCTCTATCCGCAACATACGGAATTTACCGAAAACACTGTCAGCGGCGGTAAGCTAAACATCATGCATCCCACGCAAACCATCTCCGGCAATACGTTTAGCCAAGGCAGCCGTATCAAATTCTATGACGCACCGCAAGTATTTTCCCAAAACAATATTTCTCCGGACAGCTATTTGGAAATTGTTTCCGGTATCAGCCCCGTGAACGTTGCCAAAAACTATTGGGGCGGTGGTCAGCCCAACCAAACGCAAATCCCCGATGAAATACGGGATTTAACCAGCGGTAGCGATGAATATTACACCCAACCCAGCATGCGCCCTAGCGATCTGAACACCTATGTGCCGCCTCAAAGGGACGATTCTTCCAGCGACTACCGGGGAGATATCGTCTGGGTAACCCATATGGAACACGGTAAAATCACCGCCTCTCCCCAACGGGCGGAAGCCGGTGAAACCATTACCCTGACCGTTAAAGCCGACCAAGGCTATGCTCTGGAAGAAATATCCGTTTGCGATAAAAACGGCGACGAGCTAAAACTCAGCAACCAAGGCGACGGCGTATATACCTTCCGTATGCCCGACGGCCAAGCCACCGTCAAAGCGGGCTTCGTCCCGACAGCCGCTGAAAACGCTTCACCCTTTGCCGACGTGGCGGAAAACGCCTGGTATGCCCCGGCGGTTCGCTTCGTCTATGAAAACGGCCTGATGAACGGCACCGGCAACGCCAGCTTTAGCCCGAATCTGGCCATCAGCCGGGGGATGATCGTTACCATTCTCTATCGCCTGGAAGGCCAGCCGGGTATCACCGCCGCCTGCCCCTTTACCGACGTGGCCCAGGGCAGCTATTATCAACCTGCCATCATCTGGGCTAACCAAAACCATATCGTGGAAGGCTATGGCGGCGGCCTGTTCGGCCCTGGGGATTCCATCACCCGGGAGCAGCTGGCGGCTATCCTTTACCGCTACGCCCAGTATAAGGCCTATGACGTCAGCCAAGGCGGCATGGCGATCCGGGAATTTGCCGACTATGAAGCCATTTCCTCCTGGGCTGTGGAAAGCATGGCCTGGGCGGTAAACGCCGGGTTGATCAGCGGTATGGGCGACGGCACACTCAATCCCCAAGGCTATGCCACCCGGGCCCAAGCGGCGCAAATACTCATGCATTTTTGCCAAAATATCGTAAAATAAACGAATCGAAAAAACGATCAAAAGGGCGCCCCCGAAAAGGGGCGCCCTTTTTGTTGCAAGATATATCCTGCGCCGGGTATGCAGGGATGGTTTTGCCGGCTTATCCCTGGTATCCGCCGCCGGCTTTTTGTCCGCAAGGGGAGAGTCCCTTTGGTTTTAACGCAAATCGGCAATATCCAGAATCAGCCGTCGAGTTTTTTCCCAGCCCAAGCAGGGATCGGTGATGGATTTGCCGTAAATCCCCTCTTCCGCCTTTTGGCAGCCGTCTTCGATATAGGATTCGATCATTAAGCCTTTCACCAAACGGTTTACATCCGGCGAATGGCGCATACTATGCAGAATTTCTTTGGCAATGCGGGTTTGTTCCCACCATTTTTTGCCGGAATTGGCATGATTTACATCTACAATCACCGCCGGGTTTTTCAGCCCACTGTCGCTGTAGGCCTGACAAAGCAAAATCAAATCCTCATAATGATAATTGGGATGGGATTGCCCGTGTTGATTCACATATCCCCGAAGCACCGCATGGGCCAAAGCATTGCCTTTGCTGGCCACTTCCCAGCCGCCATATTCAAAGGTATGGCCGTGTTGCGCCGCATTGATGGCGTTGATCATCACCGACAAATCGCCGCTGGTGGGGTTTTTCATACCCACCGGCAAATCCAAGCCGCTGGCGGTAAGCCGGTGCTGCTGGTTTTCCACCGAACGGGCGCCTACCGCCACATAGGACAAAATATCCGCCAAATAGCGGTGATTTTCCGGATAGAGCATTTCATCCGCCCCGGAAAACCCGGTTTGTTCCAAGGATTTGATATGCAGTTTGCGAATGGCAATCAGCCCTTTGAGCATATCCGGGGAACCGTTGGGGTCGGTTTGGTGCAACATACCCTTATAACCGGCGCCGGTGGTGCGGGGTTTATTGGTATAAATCCGAGGAATAATGAGGATTTTATCCTTCACCTGCTCCTGTACCCCCCGCAAACGGGATATATAGTCCAAAACCGAATCTTCCCGGTCGGCGGAACAAGGGCCGATGATCAAAATCAGTTTGTCGCTTTCTCCACGGAACACTTTTTGTATTTCTTCATCATTTTTTTCTTTTTGCCGGGCCAGGCTTTCCGATAATGGATACATACTGATAATTTCCTGGGGAGTGGGCAATTTGCGTTTGAATTCCATATTAATCATCGCGATAACGCTCCTTTATTGATCAAAATATGCTCGATTGGCGGTAGATTGCCGCATCATATTCTTTATTTCCGTTACATTTTCCGCTGCCAAATCATTGCGCAACAGCATAAACTTGTCGATAAAAATATCCATTTGCCGCAAAAGTTCCTCTTTGTTCAAAAGAAACAATTCGCTCCACATTTCTTCGTTGATTTTGGCAATGCGGGTTAAATCGCGAAAAGAATCGCCGGTATAATCCTTCAGATGGTGAGAATTGTTGCAAGTCATCAGGGAAATGGCAATACAATGGGTCAGTTGGGAAAGAAAAGCGATCATCTGGTCATGTTCTTCCGCAGAAAGAACGGAAATACGCTTAAACCCCAATACCCGGCCTAAAGACTTGCACCACTCCACAGCCTCCTGGCGATTGGCCGCCGTTGGGACGACAATATAATTGGCGTCGTTAAAAATGGCTTTGTCGGCATTGACCACGCCGCAACATTCCCGGCCGGCCATGGGATGGGCGGCGATAAATTCCACATCCGGCCGTAGCATTTGCTGCACCGGGTAGACCACCGGCACTTTTACGCCGGTGACGTCGGTTAGCAAAGCGCCGGGCTTCAACAAATGTTGATAGTCTTTTAGCCATTGCAAAAACACATGGGGATAAAGGGCAAAAATCACCACGTCGAAACCGCCTACATAATCCCCATCCACCTGGGTATGGCCATGGCGGATCATTCCCCGGGATAAAGCAAATTGCAAATCCGACGCTTCCTTGGTGATGGCGCCCACTTCATAGCCTTGGTCGCTTAGGGCCTGGGCATAGCTGCCGCCGATCAAGCCCAGCCCCACCACCAGTATTTTTTGGCTTTTATCAATCTCCATAGCACACCTCCAATCCCAGTTGGCTCAGAGCCTGGAAAAAACCGCCGAAACTTTTGTTCACCGCCTCCGCCCCTTGGATTATGCCGCCGGTAAAGGCGGCCAACACCGACAAAGCCATAACGATACGATGATCGTTATGTCCCTGCAAAGGCTGGCAAGGTGGGGAAAATTTCCCGCCGCTGATTTCCACGCTATTTTCGCCGATTACCCCGTCCACGCCAAATTTAGCCAACTCCTCCATCATCGCCTGCACCCGGTCGCTTTCTTTGATCGCCAAACGTTTGGTGCCATAAAAACCCGCGCCATGTTTGGCGGCGGCCACGGCAAAAAGCACCGGGCCCAAATCAGGGCAATTGGATAAATCCAACTCCGCGCCGGGTTTTTCCAAAGCCGCCAGCATTTCCACGCATAGCCGATCTCCTTGCAAACTATGGGGATTTAAACCGGTCACCTGCACTTCCCCGCCTAAAGCGTTCAGCGCGTAGAAAAAAGCGGCGTTGGACCAATCCCCTTCCACCGAAAAACATCCGCCCTGATAATGCTGTCCGCCGGCAACGGCGAAAGCGTTTTCCCCCTGGGGCAGGATGGATATGCCGCAACGCCGCAATACGTCCAAAGTCAGGCCGATATAAGCCCGGCTTTCTACCGGCGGCTGCATTTCTACCCGGCTATCCTCCGCCAATAGTGGCAAAGCAAACAACAAACCGGAGATAAATTGACTACTCACATCCCCGCGGGGCCGGTAAACCCCTGATTTCAAAGCGCCTCGCACTTGCAGTGTATCGCTTTTCTGACAAAAATCAACCCCTTGGGGAGCGAAAATTTCCTGATACACGCCGACGCCGCGCGCCATCAACCTTTCCGTACCGCAAAAGCGGATTTCCCCGCCGCCCAGCAAGGCCACTGGCAAAAGAAATCGCAGGGTGCTGCCGCTTTCGCCGCAAAGCAACGGTTCCTTGGCCGCCGGCTTGCCGCCGCAGCCCAAAACATACAATGCATCGCCTTCCAGCCGGTAACCGGCGCCCAGCGCCGCCAAACAGCGCAAAGTCGCTTCCACATCCT
Organism: uncultured Peptococcaceae bacterium; assembly: GCA_949289995.1. Lineage (GTDB taxonomy): Bacteria > Bacillota > Dehalobacteriia > UBA4068 > UBA4068 > JAILCQ01. Next base: position 53,132 of record CASEQE010000046.1, on the reverse strand, counting down.
GGCTCATGGCTATCCCCTGCAATGCGCTTTCCCCTGCCGCCAAAGCTGCGCCGATCAACAAACGATGGGCATAGCTTTTGGAAGGCGGCGCCGCCACCGTCCCCCGGGGATGGCCCGCTTTAATCTCCACTTGCATATGCTTTGCCCTCCAAATGCGCTTTTAAAATATCCAAAGCCTGCAAATAGCCGGCAAATCCCCTGCCGGAAACCGTGGCCAAAGCCCAATCCCGCACATAACTGATTTGGCGAAAGGACTCCCGTTTTTCCACCGGGGAAATATGCACTTCCACCCCGGGCAGAGACACCGCCTTTAAAGCGTCGGCAATAGCGACGCTGGTATGCGTATAGGCGGCAGGATTGATAACAATACCGTCTATTCCCTGAAAATAAGCGTCTTGAATGGCGTCGACAATCGCCCCTTCATGATTGGACTGAAAAAATTGCACATCCACGCCGATTTCCTCGGCATAAGCGGCAATTTGCCGCAGCAGGCTATTATAATCTTCTTTGCCGTAAATATCCGGTTCCCGTATACCCAATAAATTCAAATTGGGCCCGTTGATTACCAATATCCGCATTATGCAAAATCCTCCAAAATCTTCCTGCATACCCTTTCCCCGTCTTCGCCGGCGGGGATACGCACATCGGCGGCGGCGCAATACAAAGGATAGCGCTGCCGATAACGTTCCTCCATGGCCTGGCGGTCGGCGGAAAGGGGCCGGTCGGCGGTAGGGGTCAATAGAGCCAAAGGCCGATCCAGAAAATACAGCCGGCCGTTGCGGCGCAGACGCCCCATGTTTTCCCCATCCAATACCGCGCCGCCACCGGTAGCGATTATGCAACCGGTTTTTTCCGACAGCTGGCGAAGGATTTCTTTTTCCATTTGCCGGAACGCCGCTTCTCCCTGGCGACGAATGATTTGATCCGCTGTTTCCCCTTGCCGTTGCTGCAACTGAACGTCGGCGTCGAAAAAGGGACGGCCGGTTTTTTCCGCCAGCAATCCTCCCACCAAAGTTTTACCGCTGGAGGGCATACCGATCAGCACTATATTTTCTTTGGCCCGGCGTACGCCGCGATATACTTCTTCAATATATTCCGCCGACGGCGCTTCCTCTTGGCCTAAAAACAGCCGGGAGGCATAAACCGCCTGGGCCGCCAGCATATACAAACCGCCGCAGGCCGTCAGGCCCCGCTGCCCGGCGGCAAGGATCAAATTGGTACGCAGCGGATTATATACCGCATCAAATACCGCCGTAAGATGCGGAAAATAAGCTATATTCACCGCCATCCCTTCGCTGTCGGGAAACATCCCCGCCGGGGTGGCGTTAATCAGCCCCTTGGCGTCGCCATGTTCCGCCGCCGCCTGCGCATAGGTGACCGTTCCCTGCCGGCCGCTGCGGGAAACGATAAGAATCGGCTCCGCCCCTAATGCCTCGCCTACGGCGGTCATGGTTTTGGCGGTGCCGCCGCTGCCCAACAACAACAACTTTTGTCCCTGCCAATTTACCTGCCGGCGGCGAATCCAGGCCAAAGCTCCCGCATAATCCGTATTATAGCCCCACAATTTTCCATCCCGGTTGACTATGGTATTGACAGCGCCGATGCGGGCGGCGGCAGGGGAAAGGACGTCCAAAAAAGGAATCACCTGTTCCTTATAGGGAATGGTTACGTTAATCCCGCAAAATTGCCGCCGTTGCAAAAAATCCGCCAGCTGTTCCGGCGCCAATTCCTGCAATTGATAGCCATAATCGCCTATGCTTTCATGTATTTCCTGGGAAAAACTATGCCCCAGGCGTTTGCCGATCAATCCATATTGCATACCGCTATCCCCTTCGTAAACACGTCCGTGCCAAAACGCTGCGCCAACAAATCGCAAAGCACCAAAGCGGTAACGCTGTCCACCACCGGACAAATGCGGCGGATAATCGCCGGATCATGCCGGCCGCCAATGCGCAAAATTGCATTTTCCCCGGTGAGAAAATTCACCGTCTGCTGTTCCCGGGCAATGGAAGGCGTGGGCTTTACCGCGCATTGAAACAGCACGGGCATACCGTTGGTAATGCCGCCGTTGACGCCGCCGTTGCGGTTGGTAAGGGTAATCACCCGGCCTTGCTCCATACGCATGGCGTCGTTGCCCTGGCTGCCTCGGCATTCAGCCAATTGGAAGCCGGCGCCAAAGGACACGCCCTTGATCCCGCCAATACTGAACAAGGCATGGGAAAGCAAACCTTCTACGCTGTCAAACCAAGGCTCTCCCAAACCCGGCGGCAGACCGATCACCCCGGTTTGTACCACGCCGCCAACGCTATCCCCCGCCTCTTTGGCGGCAAGAATCGCCGCGGCCATTTGTTCCCCGCGGCTTTCCTCCAACACCGGGAAAAAAGCCTGATTTAGCCAGGCGATATCCTGCTTTAGATCAACGAAATCCCGGTCTTCCACGCCGCCGCAACGCAAAATATGGGTGCCTAGGCTCACGCCGATTCCGGACAAAGCGCTTAGTAGTATTGCGCCCAACGCCGTCAACGCCGCGGTAACCCGGCCGGAAAAATGGCCGCCGCCCCGATAATCCTCATAGCCGTGATACTTGCAAAACCCGGCGTAATCCCCATGAGAAGGACGGGCCAACCCCCGGTTTTTTTCATAATCCCCGCTGCGTTGATCCTGATTGGGCAAAACAATACACAAAGGGGTGCCGGTGGTTTTGTCCTGAAACACGCCGCTAAGTATACGAAAATCATCCGCCTCCCGCCGGGAGGTATCCAAAGCGGTAGATGGCCGCCGCCGGTCCAGCAGGCGGCGAATCGCCTGCGGGTCTACGGGTATGCCCGGAGCCAGACCATCAATCACCCCGCCGATAGCCGGGCCGTGGCTTTCACCGAAAAGCGTCAAAGAAACGCTATGGCCAAAGGTATTTTTCATAACCGTTCCTCCAAATAAGCTTGCCATTGTTGGGCGGACCAACGTACAAAAGAAAACTGGCCGATTTGTTCCACATATACGCCGGTCACATAGCCGCCGGCATCCATTTTTTTATCATGCAGCAAATACGGCATCAAATCCGCCGCCGTAGCCTGAATATGCCGGGGCAAAGCATATTTTGCCAATGCTTTTTCCAATTGGGGCAAAACCGCCGGCCCGCACATCAGCGTCATACCCAAAGCCACACATTCCCCATGAAGCAATTTACCCTGGGCATGGCTTTCTATGGCGTGCCCTACAGTATGGCCAAAATTCAACGCCCGCCGCAAACCTTTTTCCTGAGGATCGCTTTCCACCACCTTTTTTTTCACCAGCAAAGAACGGCCGATGATTTCCTGCCAGCGGCCCCAATCCTCTTTACCGTCGCATAACAGGCGAAACAAATCCGCATCAAAAGTCAATGCCATTTTGATGGATTCGGCTACCCCGGCGTGAAATTGTCTTTTGTCCAAGGTTTGCAAAACTTCCGGGTCAATCAACACTTTTTTCGGCTGATGGAAAGCGCCTACGGCATTTTTTACCCCTTGAAAATCCACGGCGGTTTTGCCGCCGATAGAAGAATCCACCTGGGATAAAAATGTGGTGGGAATATTGTAGAAATCCACGCCTCGCATATAGGTAGCCGCGGCAAAACCACTTAAATCCCCTACCATGCCGCCGCCTACCGCCGTCACGCAATCCCCCCGGCCAAAACCTTTTTCCAACAGCACAGCCAGCAGCCGCTGATAGGATTCCATGCTTTTGCTGGCCTCCCCCTGGGGCAGGGTAACCACCGCCGGCTCCCGGCAACAGGCGGCAACCTGCTCCACATAGGCGGGCGGAACGCCGTCATCGGTTACCAACAAAACCTTGCGTTGCAGCTGTAAGTACTGGCCGGCCTGGGACAAAATTCCCGGTTGCAACAGAATATCATAGCCGTCCCGGCCCAAATCTACCCGAATCTTCATTGGCGTCTTCCTTTCCCCGACTTTCCCCGACTTTTCCCGGCTACTCCCCAGCCGGCAACGGATATTTTTGCTTGATTAGGATTCCCTTAATAACGATAAGTACCCACCAAACGCAAACGGGCGCAGACAGCGGATAATTCCCGCAGCATATCCTGGCCGTTTTGGCTGCTAATATTACCTTCCGCTTCTATATAGAAATAATAATTCCACAGCAATCCTTTCATCGGCCGGCTACGCAAAGCCCGCATATTGAAATTGTGGGCGCCGATGATATTCAAAGTTTTTGCCAAAGCGCCGGCTTCGTTGCGCACGGTGAACACCAAAATAAAATGCTCGTTCTCGTTTTTGCTGGAAGGCGACGGCAAGTTGTGAGCCCGGGAAAACACGGCAAAGCGGGTGGCATTGCTTTTGCTGGCGTTAATATGGCTTTCCAAAACATGCAGGCCAAAAATATGGGCGGTTTCATCCGAAGCAATGGCCGCCACGGTTGGATCGCCGCTTTCCCGTACATATTTGGCGGCCAAAGCGGTATTGGCATAGGCAATGGTATCCCAGCCGTGGGCTTTGATAAATGCATCGCATTGCGCCAGCGCCTGGGGATGGCTGACCACGGTTTTGATTCCGTCCAAAGTGGCGCCGGGATTGGCCAGCAAATTGTGAACGATATCCAAAAGGATCATTTGGTTAATATACAAAGAGCCGGAGAAAATCAAATCCATCACCACGCCCACTTCCCCGGCATAACTATTTTCCACCGGCAACACGGCGCAATCGAAATCCCCCTTCTCCACCGCCTGATAGGCGTCGGCAAAATCGCCGCAAGGCGTGCATTGGGCGCCGGGAAACAGCTTTTTGGCGGCAATATGTCCGAAAGCCCCTTCCACGCCGCTATAGGCTATTTTCATTCCCTGCACCAGCCGGGACTGATATTCCCGGGAAAGGCGCATGGTTTCCCGTAAGAATTGGGTATAATATTCCCGCAGCACGCTGTCGCCAATCAGCGCCGGACGGCCGTCCAGAATCTCTTTTTCCCGCACCTGATCCAAAACCGGCAGGGCATGCTCTGTTTTATAACGGGCCACCTGTTCCCCGGCCTGCATACGGCGTTCAAACAATTTGGCCATTTGTCCGTCGATTTCGTCGATTTCCAGCCGTGCTTTTTCCAATTCGTTCATATTCCTTTACCTCTCTATTCTATAATTTTCTTTTTCTCAGGGCAAGAGACAATAAAAAATAGGGGTTCCCGTTTGAGGAACCCCTATATCATGCCTATAGGTTAACACGATACCGGCGGCGGAATCCTATGCAAACGGAAAGAACGGCAAGCCAAGCCATGCGCAAAAAAGCGGTACGCAAAAAAGCGAACCACGCCGGTAAAGTAATAAAAGTTGAAAGTATGGGCGGAAAACGCCGTCTGCATGAAACTACTGTTTTTATTCATAAAATTCCGCCCTCCTTATCCACGAATATCTTGTATTATACTATGGGCAAAGCAAAAAAGCAAGGGGGAAAACCAAGAAGCCGGCAAAAAAAACCGTCCCCGGAAATTTATACATCCCGCTACGGGGATTTCTTTTGCCGGCCAAGGGGAAAACGCTCTCCGGCGGCGAAATATGCAAGTATAAGGCGGCGTAAGCCGCCGGCAATTTCCCAAAAGGGAGATGTTCCAAAGACAATGTTCATCAAACAAGACGCGGATCATTTTGCGGCAATCTATATACATATACCTTTTTGCCTGCGCAAATGCAATTACTGCGATTTTGTTTCCTATCCCGCCACGGCGGATTCACCGTTGTTTCATCCATATATCGATTCCCTGTTGGCGGAATGGCGGCTCTGGCAGCGGCAAGGGGATTTTAGCCGCTGCCACAGCATATATATTGGCGGCGGCACCCCTTCCCTGTTGCCGGCGGCGGAAATCAGCCGCTTGTTGCAATTCTTACCGCCGGCGGCGGAAATCACCCTGGAGGCCAATCCGGAAACCGTGACGGAGGAAAAACTATTCCGCTGGCGGCAAGGGGGGATAAACCGTCTATCCCTAGGAGCGCAAAGCTTCAACCGCGGCCTGTTGCAAGCCATGGGCCGGGGGCATGACGGAAAGCAAACCCAACAGGCAGTGGCCGCGGCACGGCAGGCCGGTTTTGATAATCTGGGTTTGGATTTGATCTACGGCCTGCCCGGACAAACCCTGGCCGGTTGGCAAGCAGATTTGGCTCAGGCCCTGGCTTTGCAGCCGCAGCATCTTTCCCTATACGGCCTAAGCTTATCCCCGGAAACCCCTTGGGGACGATTGGCAGCCCAGGGCCGTTTGGCGCCGGCGGAAGAAGACCAAGCCGCCGCCATGTTGGCCTACGCGATAGATGCCCTGGAAAAAGCCGGCCTCAAACAATACGAAATCGCCAATTTTGCCCAACCGGGCCGGGAAAGCCGCCACAACCAGGTCTACTGGCGGCGGGAAAACTATCTGGGTCTGGGGGCGGCGGCCTGCTCCTGCGCCGGCAACCGCCGTTTTGCCAATCACCAAAGTCTGGCCGATTACTGGCAGGCCGTGAAGCAAGGCCGCTTACCCCTGGCGGAAGAGGAATATTTGTCCCCGCAACAAGTGCTGGGGGAAGCGATGTTCCTGGGCCTGCGGCTAATCCAGGGTATCGATCAACAAGCTTTCGCCCAACGCTACGGCATACGGCCGGATCAATACTATGGCCCGGCCCTGGAAAAGCTGAAAAAAAACGGCCTGCTGCAAGAGGAAGGCTCTTGGTTGCGTTTGACCCGACGGGGTTTGTTCCTAGCCAATCGGGTTTTTGTAGAATTCGTATAAACCCCGGTTCAGACAAAAGCAAAGCCTTGCCGTTGCTTGGGGCTTATGGCCGCCATACAAAAAAGACAACCACCCGTGAAAAGGATTACCGTTATGCAAAGGAGTGTGATATCTATGGGAGAAATCGGTCGTTCCATACCGCGCCTGGATGCCAAAGATAAAGTCTGCGGCACGGCGAAATATACGGAAGATTTATGCCCGGCCTACGCCCTAACGGCGAAAATCTATCACGCCACCGTGGCCAACGGTTGGGTAAAACGAATCGATATTGAAAAAGCCCTGGCCGTTGCCGGGGTGGTGGCGGTGTTTACCTGCATGGACGTACCGCAATTGCCTTTCGCCACCGCCGGCCATCCCTGGTCCACCGATCCCGGCCATCGAGACGTGGCCGACCGGCTGCTGCTCAACCGGCGGGTACGTTTTTACGGCGACGATATCGCCGTGGTGGTGGCGGTAGACGAAATTGCCGCCGCCAGGGGACTCCGGGCTATCCAGGTAGAATATGAAGAAGAACCTGCCGCCCTTACGCCGGAACAGGCCATGGATATGGCCGCCGCCGGCGCGTCGCCCTTGCATGAACAATTTGCCGACAATATTTTGGGGCGCAGCCAATATCAGGAAGGAGAATGGCCCTGCTCTACAAAGGGGCTAATCGCCGCCAAAGGCCGGTATGTCTGTCAGGGTGTGCAACATTGCCATTTGGAAAGCGCCGTCTCCTTTGCCTGGCAGGAAGGAGATAAAATTACCCTGGTTTCCTCGACGCAAATCCCCCATATCGTGCGCCGGGTGGTGGGCCAGGCATTGGGCCTGCCCTGGGGAAAAATACGGGTAATCAAACCTTATATCGGCGGCGGTTTCGGCAATAAACAAGACGTGCTTACCGAACCCCTCAACGCCTGGCTGGCCCAAAAACTGCCGGGGCGGACGATTAAACTTTGCCTTTCCCGGGAAGAAGTATTTTTTGCCACCCGCATCCGCCATCCGATGACCATCGATATCGAAACCCTGGCGGATAGGCAAGGGGTTTTGGTCGCTCGTAGCTATAGCGCCGTCGCCTGCCAAGGCGCCTACGCCTCCCATGGCCATGGGGTAACCGCCAACGGCATGACCGCCTTTCGCGATATGTACCGGCAAAGCCAAGCCCTGCGGCAACAGGCAATTACCGTATATTGCAATGCGCCTGCGGCGGGAGCCATGCGGGGCTACGGCATTCCCCAGGAAACCTTTGCCACCGAAGCCAATATGGACGATTTGGCTTTGGCTTTGGGCATGGATCCTATCGACTTGCGGCTGAAAAATATGATGGAACCGGGTTTTCAGGATCCGGTTACCGGCATAACCTGTCATAGCAGCGGTTTAAAAGAATGTTTGCGCCAAGGCGCCGCCATCATCGACTGGCAAAGCAAGCGGCAAGCTTATGTGGGGCAAACCGGTCCCCGGCGGCGGGGGGTGGGCATGGCGTTGTTCTGCTACAAAACCGGGGTATACCCACTGTCTTTGGAAACTTCTTCCGCCCGCATGACTCTGAACCAAGACGGCAGCATACAATTGCATTTAGGCGCCACGGAAATTGGCCAAGGCGGAGACACGGTTTTCGCCCAGATGGCCGCGGAAGCCTGCGGCATGGATACCGCTGATATACACGTGGTCAGCTTTCAGGACACCGACGTGGCGCCCTATGATTCCGGCGCATATGCCTCCCGGCAAACGTATGTAACCGGCATGGCCATTCAAAAAACCGCCCGGCTGTTGTCGGAAAAAATCCTTGCCTATGCCGCCGACCTTAGCGGCATAGCTGCCGGAGATTTGCGCATACAAGGCCGGGACGTGGTAAAACAGGACGACGGCCAGCCGGTGATTTCCCTGGCGGCTTTAGCGGAAGAGGCTTTTTACAGCCTGGAAAACAGCGAGCATATCAGCGCCCAAACCACCAATCACTGCCGCAGCAATACCTTTGCTTTCGGCTGTTCTTTCGTGGAAATCGAAGTGGATATGCCTTTGGGGCAAATACAAGTACTGCAGGCCGTTAATCTGCACGACAGCGGCAAATTGATCAATCCCGCCCTGGCCAAAGCCCAAGTGCATGGCGGAATGAGCATGGCTTTAGGCTACGGCCTTAGCGAAAGATTGATTTTTCACCCCCAAAGCGGCAAAATGCTCAACGGCAATTTTTTAGATTATAAATTGGCCACCGCCTTGGACACCCCGGATTTGCAGGCGGCGTTTGTGGAAACCCAGGATCCCACCGGCCCCTTCGGCAACAAAGCCCTAGGAGAACCGCCGGCATTAAGCCTGGCGCCGGCCCTACGCAACGCTTTGCTACATGCCACCGGCGTCAAAATCAACCAATTGCCTCTGGAACCCCAACGGCTGACGGCGGCTTTTCGCCAGGCCGGTTTGCTGGAAGGAGGGGAAGATCATGTTTGATATTCAGGAATATACGGCGGCCGCCTCTTTGGCGGATGCGCTAAACCGTTTGGCGGAGCGGCCGGATTGGAAAATCATCGCTGGCGGCAGCGATGTGCTGATCAAAATCCGTGAAGGCAAATGGGCCGGCTGCTCCCTGCTGAGTATTCACGGCCTGCCGGAACTTAGCGGCGTCCACATGGATGAACAGGGTTGTATCGAAATCCGCCCGCTGACCACTTTCGCCCAGGCGGCGGCGGATCCGCTGATTGGCAGCCGCCTGTCCATATTGGCCCAAGGCGCGGCCTCCGCCGGCGGACCCCAATTGCGGCGGCTGGCCACTGTGGGCGGCAATATTTGCAACGGCGCCCCTTCCGCCGACACCGCTCCGGCCTTGCTGTGTTTAAACGCGGTTTTGGATTTGCGCGCCGCCGGCAAAAGCCGCACCCTACCCCTGGCGGAATTTTATTTGGGCCCGGGAAAAACCGCTCTGGAAGCGGGGGAACTGCTATGCGGCATCCGCATCGCCAAAGAAGATTATCAGGGGTATCGCGGCTGCTACTATAAATATTCCCAGCGCCGGGCTATGGATATTGCCAATATCAGTTGCGCCCTGTGGCTGAAAAGCGTAGATGGGGCGATTGCCGATATTCGTCTGGCCATGGGCGTGGCGGCCCCTACGCCGATCCGTCTGCCCCAAAGCGAACAGGCTTTGCTGGGCTTGCCCCTGGAACAGGGACGACGGCGCATTGCCAGCCTGGTGCGGCAGGAAATTCAGCCCCGGGATTCCTGGCGGGCCAGCCGGGAATTTCGCCTGCAAATCGCCGGGGAAATCGCCGCCCGTTGTTTTGCAGCCGCTTGCTAAAACCATATTTTCAGGGAGGGATAGCCGATGTATCAAACCGTTTGCATGACCATTAACGGCCAACCCCGGGAAATTTCCGTGGATATTCGCGAATCCTTGGCGGAACTGCTGCGCCGTTTGGGCTATACCAGCGTCAAACAAGGCTGCCAAGCTGGAGAATGCGGCGCCTGCACCGTGCTGCTGGACGGCCATGCCATTACCAGTTGCCTGTATCCGGCGGTATGGGCGGAGGGAAAAAGCGTGCTCACGGTGGAAGGCCTGCGCGGGGCCAACGGCGAATTGCACCCCGTGCAGCAGGCTTTTATCGACGAGGCCGCCGTACAGTGCGGCTTTTGCACCCCAGGATTGATTATGACCGCGGTGGAAATTGTCGGCCGGGGCATACCCTATAGCCGGCAAGAGCTGCGCCAACTGATTTCCGGCCATTTATGCCGCTGTACCGGCTATGAAAATATTTTAAACGCCATTGAAAAAGCCCTTCAAACATACGGCGGCTAAACCCCGGCCGGCGGACCCCTAGAGACAACCGGCCAAGGCGGCGGCAATTTCAATTTCACCGACAAAGAATTTTCCATATATTGGCAACACAGGAACAAAAACCCTTGGCCAACAGTCTTGCTAATAGAAAGGGCCAATTCGTCGCTGGTGGGGGAAAATTTGGCGAAAAGGCACATTGGAAAATATAAAAATATATTCAATTTTTAGGGAGGGGATTTCTATGAAAATGAAAAAAACGTTACTCGTGTTTTTCCTGGCCTTGGCATTGGTTCTAGCCTGGGGACCGGCGGCGCTGGCCGACGGCGTATCGGTAACCGACGTTTCCCTGGCTCAGGGCACAGGGGAATTCTTTGCCAATTCCCAGCATGCCACAGTAAGCCTCAATGAAAAAGACATATCCGTAGAAGCGGTATTGGATGAAATGACCGCTTTTACCTCTAGTAATCCCGGCCAAACGGGGGAATCCAAATGGTTGGGCCTGTTGATCACTACCGATCAACCGATTACCAACCTGTATTACAGCGCCGACGGAAACAGCTTTAACCAATTGACCCAGGTGGACGTTACCGAAGCGCAACAGGCCGGGGCCACGGGGGAAAAGACCTTCGTATTGTGGATTCGCGCCGAACAGGTGAAAAACGCTGCCAAACCGGTTTACCTGAATACTACGGGCTCTGCGCAAGACGCGGCGGTTTATACGGTAAAAGTTACGGATTGGCTCAATGTGAACAACCAATTGACCAACATCACCACCAGCAACGACGCGAAGAAAGTTGCTAAAAACGCAGATTATACCGCCACCCTGACGGCGGCCGCCGGCTATCGTTTGCCTGCCGCCATCACCGTTACCGCCGGCACAAAAACCTTAACCGCCGGCACGGATTATACCTATAATCGGCAAACCGGCGAATTGATCGTCGACCAAGCGGCTTTGGCCAGCCCGCTGACTATCACCGGCCAGGGCGTTGCCATTCCCGATCTGACCAATTTAACCATGAGCGGCAGCGACGGTAAAACCTATATCAGCTCCGACGATTTTGCCCTGGCTCAGGCACAAGACCTGCAAAGATTCATCCGCCAAATCCCCAGCAACATAACCAGTGTAACGGTTACGCCTACCGCCAAAGCCGGTTGCGCCGTAAAAGTGTATTATGGCGATCAGGAAATAACCGCCGCCAATGGCGCTTATACCATCGCCCTTGGCTCCGGCCAATTGTCCGACATCAGGGTTCGAGTTTACGCCCAAAACGACGAGACGGCATTTATGCATTATACCATCTCTTTGCAGCGGGAAAGCTCTCCTTTTGATCTGTCCGTACAAATCAAAGGCGACGACGGCGACACCTATCTCAGCAAAAGCCGCTTCGATCATGAAAAAACCAGCTATAATCTGTATCTCAACCGGGATGTGGAAAATCTGGAACTGACCGTTTATTTTGACGACGACGATTATGACGTCACGGTAAAATACGACGGCCGCACCATTCGCCGGGACGATTATAGCAGCAGCTACTATTATTATGAAATCCCTGTGGATTATCGTGATCTGGGCATATTGCGGATAATCGCGGAAGACCGCCGCACCGGCGAAAGCCGAACCTATGTTTTTGATCTTTATGACGAAGATTATACCAGCGACGAAGAGCTGGAAGATATCCACGTTAATATTGGCGACAGCTACAAAACTTCTTCCGCTACAGCCTTGAATCTCCATCCCCGTTTTGATAAGGATATCACCGATTATGCCGTGCTGATCCCCTATGACAGCGATTATAGAACGGCGATGAAAGTCTATATGCGCCTAAGCTTTAGCGACAAATATGTGGATTTCGTCTATGAAGGTTCCGACGTCACTTTGAGCGATGATCAATATAATAAAGTGATTTCCATTCCCGCGGGGGATCAGGAAACCGTGGAATTTAGCGTAGACAACCGGGATTATACCATCACCTTCTACTATGCAGACCGGAACGACGATGATTTGGCGGAACTGGACGATTTGGCCTTCCGTAGCAAACGCAGCACGTCTTCCAGCTACGATATGGACTTAAGCCCGGCCTTCCGTTCCTCCAAAACCGATTATACCCTGTATTATACAAATTCCAATCAAACCGTTTATCTCTACGCAGACGCAGGTCGGGATATGTTGATATTTGTCAACGATGAATTGATGACCGGCAGTTATTGGGCTTTTGACCCCGATGATTACAACAAGGTTACCATAACGGTTTATGCGGAAAACCGGGAAGACAGTGAAAAATACATTGTGGATTTGAGCAAAGAAAGCGGCGTTTTAAGCTCCCTCAACGCCTATGTCAATTCGGTAAAAGTGACGCTGAGCCCCAGCTTCCGCTCTACGGTTTATAATTATACCGCCAGCGTATCCGCCAGCTCTTCCACGATTACCTTCAACTTCTCTTCCTCTTCCACGGTGAAAATCGCCAAGGACGGCGGCAATGCGGTAAGCAAAAACAACAGCGCCTCCTACAATTTGAATTACGGCCTGAACGAATTTGATTTCCAGGTAGGCAGCAAACATTATTATGTGAACGTATACCGGCAAACCGATGGCAGCGTGGCCTCTATCGTACCCAGCAGCCAATACATTTCCGTAAACAATGGCCGCACCATCACCATTCCCGCCTATAATATCAACGGCAACAACTTTGTCAAACTGCGTTCCATCGCCTATTTGCTGGACGGCACCGCCAAACAATTCTCGATCAGCTACAATGATTACACCCGCCTGATCTCCCTGCGCAGCGGCTATGGATATACCAGCGTCGGCGGGGAATTGACCGTACCCAACTTCTACAACAAGGCTGTGGTATCGAAACAAACCGTGTCCCTGAACGGCGACTATGTCAGCCCCACCGCCTATAATATCGACGGCTACAACTATTTCTTGCTGCGGGATTTGGCGGCCCTGTTTGATTTCAATATTCAATACAGCAATGCTACCGTATATATCAACACCAATAAAGGATACAATGCAAACGACGCCGCTTCGGATGCACAAAGCGATTTCGACGTGGATATGAAATTGTTGGGCAAAAGCGAAACCTATATTAGCAAAAACGATTTCCGCCCGGAAGATAACCGCTACTCCGTCCGTATCGGCAACGATGAAAAAACCCTGTATCTCTACGTTTACTTTGATGATGACGATTATACGGTAAGCGTCAAATACGACGGCAAAACCATTCGCCGCCAAAGCTACTCCAGCACCTTCTATCTGTATGAAATCGACGTAGATACCGACGATTTGGACGATATCGACGTAACGGTAACCGATGACCATGGCGCCAAAGCCGTGTACACCTTCGCCTTACGCTAATCCTTAGCGGTAGGCAAGCGGCAGACCGCACTCTGTCCGGCCAAAACGCAAGCCGACGCATAGCAAAATCTATACTACTATTAGAGTATAAAAAAAAGCCTTCGCCGCATAATTGCGGCGAAGGCTTTTTGCGCCAAGCGGGGCTAATCCGTAGCCACCATCACCGATGTGGCTTTGATCACCGCATAAGCTTCCTTGCCTACGCGCAAAGCCAATTGCTCGATGGCGTCCAAAGAAATGGTGGCGCTAACCACATGGCCGCCGCCGATATCGATTTTAACGATGCCGTTTACCGCCCCTTTTTTGATTTCCACAATCGTACCTTTAAACTGATTTCTGGCGCTGATTTGCATAGACGTTTTCCTCCCTTTCGTTTCTTCTCGTTGGCGAATACGGAACCATCATCAATCCCCCGCCGCGGCTGTAGACAAAACCGGCAGGAAAACGCTTCTTATCCACAAGCTTAGCGGCAAAAGAGAATTTGAATCAACTTATCGTATATAGGATACCGAAAACTACAAAAGATATCAATTCGTTTTAACGATAAGCGTACTTTATACCTGGTATTCCATCAAAAAAAAGAAAAATCGATAAAATCGATATGTAAACTCTCGAATATTTGCCAAAAAACGACCAAACCACTGCCGGCGGCTGGAGAAAAACGCCTATAAGCTCCGGTTTTCGCCCTGGCAACCCCTGCCGCCAACCTACGCCCCTGCGCCCTCACCGCCCAGCTACGCCCCTGCGCCCAGCTGCGCCCCTACCGCCCAAGCTGCTCCCCTGCGCCAAGCTGCGCCCCTGCCGCCAACCGCTAAAACCTGGGGCTTTACGACAAAAAGAAAGCGTTTCTTAAAAATTTATTACTTTTTTGCCCAAGCACTTGACAACGGGCTTTTGACTCAGCTATACTACATGTGTTAGTACACTATAATACATGGTACAGTTAAACGATAGAATCCAGCGGGATTTCCCCCGGCGCCAGCGCGCCTCAGGAAGACGAGGAGGAACCATGTTTAGCATTGATTATCGCAGCGACAAACCCCTGTATCAACAAATCGTAGAAAACATAGAACGCCTAACTTTATGCGGCGTTTTGGCTCCGGAAAGCCGTTTGCCTTCGGTACGGGCTTTGGCCAGCGAGCTTTCCATCAATCCCAACACCATCCAGAAAGCCTATGGCGAGCTGGAATCTCGAGGGGTTATTTTCACCCTGCCGGGCAGGGGGGCGTTTATCTGCCAGGAATCCGGCAAATTGCTGCGCAAAAAACGCTTGGAGCTGCTGGAGAGGCTATTTGATGACGCCGTGGAAGCCCGCCGTCTCAATATCCCTCAGGAAGACGTGATTTCCTGTTGCCATCGGGCATACGAAGAAGAAACCGCGGCCAAAGGGGGCGAAGAAAAATGATTGAAACCAAAGACTTATGCAAAAGCTTCGGGCCGCTGCAAGCGCTGGATCATGTTTCGGTAAACATACGCTCCGGCGGGGTATTCGGCCTGCTAGGAACCAACGGCGCGGGAAAAAGTACCTTTTTGCGCCTGCTTAGCGGCGTTTATCGGCCGGATTCCGGCTCTGTGGAAATCGACGGCGCCCGGGTATACGAAAACCAAGCCGTCAAAAAACGCCTGGTTTATGTAGCCGACGATCCATATTTCTTTCCCAACGCCACCCCGGGAGAAATGGCAGATTATTATCGGGGCATGTATCCTGCTTTCGACAGCCAACGGTTTCGCAAATTTTTAAACGCTTTGCATTTAGACGCCAACCGCAAAATCGCCGCCTTCTCCAAAGGGATGAAAAAACAATTAGCGGCATTGCTGGCCTTATGCGCCAACGTGCCTTATCTATACTGCGACGAAACCATGGACGGTTTGGATCCGGTTATGCGCCGCACAGTGAAAAGCCTGCTTGCTGAAGAAGTGGCCTCCCGAGGATTGACGCCGGTTCTCGCCTCCCATAATTTACGGGAACTGGAGGATATTTGCGATCATATCGGCCTATTGTATCAAGGGGGATTGTTGTTGGCCCAGGAGTTGGACGACTTAAAAAGCGGGCTCCATAAAGTGCAGGCGGTTTTCCCCTACCCGGTTTATCCTCGTGCTTTCGTCGGGATGCAATTGATCAATTTCAAACAAAGCGGCCGTATGTATACTTTGATTTTCCGCGGCCAAAAGGAAGAAATTCGCCGCCGGATCGCCGATAAAGATCCTATTTATATGGAAATGTTGCCGATCAGCCTGGAAGAAGCCTTTATTTACGAAACGGAGGTAGCCGGTTATGATTTTCAAACCCTCTTTCTGTAAAACCCTGCGCACCGCCGGCGGAAAACCTTGGGCTTTCGCCTGGTCGTTTATCGCCTATTTTTTCGCCTTGCCGGTACATTGCGCCCTGACCCTACAAAACCATATCCATTGGCAAAAAGGGGCGGAAAGCGTCCTGGAAAGCGAACAAATCGCCAGGCTTTTGCAGGAATTATTTGGTTTGGCCAATATACCGACGCTATGCGTGACCACCGCCGGTTCTTTAATGGTGGCCTGGGCATTTTTCGCCTATCTCAACGATAAAAAACAGGTGGATTTTTATCATTCCCTGCCCATATCCCGCGGCCGTCTGTTTTTCAGCCGCAGCGCCGCCGCCTTGCTTTCCTTATGGAGCGCCTATGCGCTAAATTTGCTTTTGGCCTTATTGGTAGCCTGGATTATGGGCATGGCTCCCTTGATGCAGGGCTTACCCGTACTGACCGGTTTGGCAAATCATCTGCTGTTTTCCCTGGCGCTGTTTTTCACCGCGGCGCTGGCTACGGAATTAACAGGAATACAGGCCATATCCACCGCTTTAACCCTGTTTTTTCTGGGCGTTTTTCCCAGTTTCATCTGGATTATCCGCAAGCTGGCGTCCTGTTTTTATCCCAACTTTTACGGGGAATTATACGATTGGCAAACCCCTCTCTTTTGGAGCAGCCCTTTAGCCCGCTATATACAGGCCGCTAAAGAAAATCAGCTGCTGGCTACGGACTATCTATGGATCGGCGCCGGCACGGCGCTATTGGCCGCCGCCGCTTTGGCCCTACATTTGCGCCGGCCTTCGGAAGCCGCCGGCCGGGCGGTGACCTTTCGCTGGGCGGAGCCGCTACTAAAATATATCGTGGCGTTATGGGCCGCTTTGGGGCTGGCGGCGTTGTTGCAGGAAACCGGCGGCGCTACTTTGGCCGGCTTGCCCTATGGTTGGCTGCTGTTCGGCTGTTTGATCGGCGGCGTTTTGGCCTGCCAAACCTTTGAAATCGTTCTTCAAGGAGATTTTAAAGCTTACAAACGGCATCTCCGGGGGTTGGCCGTGTTCTGCCTCTGTTTGGCGGCCGCCATCGGCGTAAATATTTTCGACGTCGCCGGTTTCAACCGCTTTACGCCTACCTTGGAACAAACCGCCCAGGTGGAAATCCGCCTCGACGGGGTGGCCAGTTATGTTTACGAAGACTATATCATCAACGTGGCCCAAGACGATTTTTCCATGCGCTCCTCTACCCCGGAAGAACTTCGCAAGGAATTGGCCCAAGGCCCGCTAACCACGGAAGAAGAAATCGCCGCCGCCATATCCATACAGAAAAAACTAATGGCCGCGGAACAAGCGCAAAAAAACCAAGATCCAGACCAAGACGAAGACGCAAACCAAGCCGCCTATCGCCAAGTCTTCGGCTGCTATCTCCTATATACCTTCAAAGACGGCAGCCAAACCGCCCGCAAATATGTAAACGTCACCCTTCCCTTGGCAGATATTGCCCAAGAATTAGACGTAATTTATAGCAGCCGCAATTTCTTGGATGGACAATATTTGCTATTTCAACAAAATCCGCAAAACGTGCGTCTGGAAAGTATATATTCCTTTGTGGACTATCGTTACAACCAATGGAAAGACGATCCCCAATTTCTAAGATGGCAGGCGGAAAAATTGTCCCCTCTGCTCACGGCTTTTGAAACAGAATTGAAAAACCTAACCCCAGAATATATGCGGCGCAATCAACCCATCGGCACCTTGTCTTTTCGCAGTTACATACAGGATATAGACGGCGACGCCAATCTAGAACAGCTAAACAGCCAAGCCTACGTCTATTATTGCTATCCCCTGTACCCTTGTTTTGAACAAACCTTGGCCGCTTTGGCAGATTTGGGATACGACAATATGATCTGGCAGGACCGGCCGGAGGATATTCGCCGTATCATCCACTATCAAACGGACGATGACGGCAACGAAACCGAAACCGTCTACGATACGTCTGAAGACATAGCGCGGATTCTTAATGAAAGCGCCGTCTCCGACGTAGCCCAATATAATAGTTTTATGGAATTGGATTATCACCAGTATTACATCGTAAAATATCTGGATCAGGATCGCTACGACACCACCCGTTACGGCTTACTGAATCCGCCGGAAGACAACCAACCGGCGTCCAACGCTCCGGAAGCCAATTATTAAGAAACGTTTAAGAAAAATCGTTTTCCTTGGGAACAAAGCGCAGGCTATTTTACCTCCTATTGATAGGAGCTCTTAAGGAGGCTCTATGGACATTCAAAATAAAGAGCAATGCGAACGTTTTCTGGATTATGTGATTGCCAACCGCAACCAATACTATCGTTTGGCCTATTCGTTTATGGGCAACGAAGCCGACAGTATGGATGCCGTATCCCAATTATCGGTGGTCATTATGGAAAAAAGCGCCGGTATACGGGAGGAAGCAGCTTTTCCCGCCTGGAGCAAACGGGTATTGATTAATATTTGCAAAACCCGGCTGAAGGAAAAGAAACGCCGGGAAATCCCCGTGGAATCTCCTTTGGAACTATCCTGCGGCGAAAGCGGGCAAATCAGCCAAGCGGAACAGCTGGCAGTACGGCAAGCCGTTTCCGCACTCCCTATACATTATCGGGAGCCGCTGCTGCTTCGTTATTATCTCAACTACGAATATGCGGAAATCGCCGCCGTGCTGAATATTCCCGAAGGCACTGTGAAATCCCGGCTGCACCGCGCCATCGGTGAATTGCGTTCGCTATTGCTTGCCAACGATGCGCAAAAGCAAAAGGAAGCGATGAAAGGAGCGTAAGCTCTATGGAAGCACAACGGGTGGAACATGTGCTAAACGAGTATTTTCGGCAAACCGGGGAGGATGTGGCCAAACAAACCGCGCCTTCCTGGTTTGAGCACGTCTTACGCCAATCCGCCTATCTGGCGGAAAAAGGAGAAAAACCAGACTGGGATCAACTACGCTGGGCGGAATTGACGGATATGCGCGGTATTCTCACCCCAGAGGAACAGGCTTGCCAAGCCTCCACGGAAACGGCGGCCTTTACGGAAACGGCGGCGGATAAGAAGGCCTGCAAACGGCGGCCCAGCCTGGTAGCCGGCGGCAAAGGCGGCAAAGGCGGCCGTTCTCCCAAAATCAGCCGCACTTGGCTGGCCTCTTTGGCGGCGGCACTGATCATGTTTATCGGCGTGTTCAGCGTCCTGCAGTATTTTCACGGCAGCGACGGCTTGCCCAGCAGCTTTAGCGGCGCCATAGAGGTGACCGCCCAAACCAATGCCGCCGGCGCCGTGGAAAGCTTCGTCATTACCGCCGAACAATCCTTAAGCGAAGAACTGGTGCAACAGGCTTTGATCATCACCCCTGCCACCGAATACCAACTGTCGTTGGAAAACGGCGGCGTTTCCGCGGTGATCACCCCCGAAAATCCTTTGACCGAAGAAAAAGTCTATACCCTGAGCTTCGATCCGGAGCGGTATTTGGCAGGTTTGCCTTTGCGGGCCTCCCATACCTGGGCCTTCCAAACAGAAAGCCCCTTTGCCGTGGAAACGGTTCATCCCCAAGACTTAAGCGTGTGGGTGGACGTATCTAGCGGCGTAACCATAACCTTCAATCAGGAAATCGACGATGCGGCGGCGAAAGCCGCAAGCATTTTCCCGGAAATTCCCGGCCAATGGCAGGTGCAAGGCAGACGGCTGATTTTCATTCCCCAACAGCCCTTAGCCGGCGAAACCGTCTATGAAATCACCTTGGACGCTTCCCTAAGCGCCGCCAGCGGCAGCGTTTTGGGCGAAGAAAAAGTGTATCGTTTTCAAACCGCCCCGGATCGTCAAGCCGGCGAGGAAACCGCGGTATCCTGGCAAATCGAAAACGACGAAAGCAATTTTGCCCCGGATACCATCCCCTGCCTCCAGTTATACGCTTGGGGCGAAGAAAAAAACGGGGAAATTCCCACGGCGGAAGTTACCCTGTACGCCTATGAACAAACGGAACAATATGCGGCGGCTTTGGCCCAACGCTATGGAAATTATTTCTGGACCAGCAACGCCGGCGAACAAAAATTGGCCACGGCGGCGCTGCAAACCTACGCTAGCTTTACCATAGCTCCGGTACAATCTTCGGAGCAAAGCTCCCTATTCCAAATCAATCTGGCCCAAGCTCTGCCGGAAGGCAGTTATCTGGCGGAAATAACCTGGTACGGCCAAACCAAACAGGCCCTGTTCACCGTCTCCCCCTTGGCCGTATATATTGCCCAGGGAGAAACCGATGCGCTGCTTTGGGTGCATAACGGCGAAGAAGCGGCTACGGCGCAAATTCACATCTACGACGCCAAGGAAAGCGCCAAAACCGACGACCAAGGCACAGCCCTTCTGTCATTGCCCGACGGCGTCAACCAAGGCCGTACCGTATATATTATCGACAACGGCCAACATACCCTGGCGGCGGCAGCCATAAATATGCAGGCCTTGTTCCGTCAATACAATCAGGGGGAAACCGACTCGCTGCGCTTTGACTATTGGCATTACCTCTATAGCGATCGCACCCTGTACCGTCCCGGCGACACGGTATATCTGTTTGGCGTAGCCGAAGCTAAACAAAATGCGGCAGAAATTTCCCAAGTGGAAATCCGTTTAAGCGGCGGCAATTTGCCTGGAGATGGAAATAGTTTGACTTGGGATTTGCCGGTGCAAGACGGAACTTATGAAGGAGAAATCCAATTGCCCCAATTGCAGGAAGGCTATTATACTTTGGAAGCCGTCAGCGGAGAAATGGTGCTGGACAGCGTATTTTTCCAGGTGGCCAACTACGACTTGCCTTCCTATCAGCTACAGGTAAGCTGCGACCGCCAGGCGGCAATGGTGGGAGAGAGCATAACCTGGACCATAGAAGCCGCCTATTTCGACGGCACCCCCGCCGCCGGCATAGCCCTAACCTATAGCTTCTGGGATCAGCCGGAGGCGCAAATCGTTACCGACAGAAACGGCCAGGCCACGGTGGAAACGACCATACACGGCGATGTTTTGGGCTGGGATTCTATTCTCTACCCGGCGGGAATGTTTGTACGCGCCACTTTGCCGGAAGGGGGCGAAATCTATGCCGAAGGCTATTGCGACGTGTTCCTCAACCAAGTGGAAGTAGAAGGGGAATTGACCAATCAAGGCGACGGCTATCAACTGACCCTGCAGGGCTACTCGGTGGATATCGCCAATTTGCAGCCCTATGAAACGGATGAAGCATTAAAAGAACAAGTCTATACCTCCCTTGCTCAACCGCTGAAGCTAACCGCCACCCTGATCCATAACGGTTACCGCCAGGAAACGGAAAGCCAATACAACGCCTATACCCAACAATTGGAAGAACATACCGTCTACCGCAGCTATGAAGAAACAGAAGACCAGTTTGAGCTGACTTTGAACGATACCCGGGAAATCTCCTTCAGCGGAACCCTGGCCTATCCCCAGGACAATTACCGTCTGGAAATCACCGGCGAAGACGCCGCCGGCAATCCGCTGAAACGGGTGTTCTATCTGTGGCGGCAAAACGAATATCAAATCTTTCTGCTGCAAAGCCAGGATAAAGAACAAGACCACTTTTACCGTCAAGGCGAAACCATCAACCTACAGGTTACCGACGGTGGCGGTACGGCGATGGCGGCGGAAAAAATGGATCAAATGCTCTTTTTCGCCAGCCAAAACCAGATTATCGATTATCAAACCACGGAAGAAAACCTCTACCAGCGGCAATTTTCCGCCGCCGATACGCCCAATATCTATATCAGCGCGGTAGCGTATCAAAACGGCGCCTATACCGACGTCCTGCCCTATCAGGCCTGCCAAGATCCAGAGGATTACCGGGGCAATATTCAAATCACCCCGGATCAACCCTCTTACCAACCAGGGGATCGGGTTACCTTGGATCTGCGCTTCACCGATCAAAACGGTCAGCCCCTGGCAGGAAAAATTGCCGTTAGCGTGGTGGACGAAAGCCTGCTGTCTATTGCGGAAAACCAAAACGATATTGTCTCCGGCATAGTAGATGACTACTATCCCTTTGTCTATGAAATTTTTGCCTTAAACGCAACCAAAGGCGACGCCCAAACCTTTGAAAGCGCTGAGGCCGGAGGCGCCGGCGACGGCGGCAGCCGGGAAGATTTTGCCGATATGGCCTATTTCGCGGTAGTGGACGCCGACGCTCAAGGCCGGGCCAGCCTGGAATTTACCTTGCCCGATGACGTAACCGGCTGGCGGGTCACCGCCCAAGGCTATGCCGAAGGACCGGTTTGCGCCTATGAAGAACTTACCCTCCAGGCCAGCTTGGACTTTTTTGCCGAAGCCCGGATTGCCGACGCATACCGGCTGGGAGATCAATTGGACGTGGGCCTGCGGGCCGCCGCTCAGGAGACGATAGACGGGGAAAAAGTTTCCTATCGTATTTCCCTGCCCCAATTGGATATCAATACCACGGCGGAAGGAGATATCGGCGCTTGGACGGAAATCACCCTGCCCGCCTTTAGCCAAAGCGGCGATTATACCCTGGAAATAGCCGCCCAATACGGCAACCACACCGACCGTATCATCTATTCCTTCCAGGTGGTAGATACTTTAGCCGGCCATGAACAAAGAGACGATTATATTCTAAGCGAAGATTTTGTTCTGCCCCAACGGCAAAGCGACGTGTTGCGCCTATATTTCTACCCCAGCTGGCGGCAACAGGTTGTCAGCGGTTTGTTGGATCTTTCCCAGCAAAGCGGCGCCCGGCTGGAACAACGTTTGGCGGCTTTGGTTGCCAAACGGGATTTGGCCGCCTTTTTCCCGGAACAGGGCGTAATCGGCCAAGAGGATCAATCTGCAGAAATCGCTCTGCTTAGCCAATATCAGCGCGCAGACGGCGGCATATCCTCCTTTACCTATAGCCAAAGCGATTTGTTGGTATCGGTTCTCGCCGCCGCGGTAGCGCCAGACTGCTTTGACCAACAGGCGCTGGCCGCTTATTTCCAAAGCTTTACAGGCCAAGCCTGGAATCAGCAAACCGCCCTGGCCTATTGGGGTTTGGCCGCTTTGAATCAACCGGTATTAAACGACCTGATCGCCCATGTGGAACAAGCCGGCGGGGAAACCGATGCGCTAAGCCAAATCTACTTGGCCCTAGCCTTAACCGATTTGGGAGACGGCGCTGCCGCCCAACCTTTGGCGGAAGAAATCTTCGCCCTATACAGCGATGAAGACGGCAATTTGGTTTTTGCCGCCAATCAATCCATAGAAGATACGGCCAATCTGGCGCTGCTGGCGGGAATTTATGATCTTCCTGGCGCCCAGGCCTTGCTGGAATATGTGGAGGATAATCATCCGCAAGATGAATATTACCTGTTGCAACGTTTGCTGATTTTGCAAGCCCATCTCAGCCAGGCTGGCGAAGCAGCCGTCTTTTGCTACAGCCTGGACGGCGAGGAAATCACGGTAGATCTAACCCGGCAGGGCGTATGGGGCGTTACGCTTAGCCAACAGCAGGCGGCCCAATGGCAACTGCTCTCCTGGGAAGGGGAAATTGGCGTAACCGTGGCCTCCTGGGAACCGGGCTATCCTGAAGACGCCGGAAGCGACGCCTGGAATCTGCAACTCAGCCGTAGCTACAACCAGGGAGCGGCAACGCTTGCTGCCGATCAGCCGGTAACCGTCACCCTGAACTATCACATCCCTGCCCAAGCGCCGGCAGGCAGCTATGAAATTGTCGATTATCTGCCGGCAGGATTGGATTTTATCAAGCAAATTTTTAACACCCAAAACGCTGCCGGCAAAGAATTTTGGTTTTGCGGTAAGCAAGGGCAGGTTTTGACCTTCACCGTGTATAAAGAAGCGGGAGAAGAACTTTCCGGCCAGGTATCCTATGCGGCCCGAGTACAAAGCGGCGGCAGTTTTATTGCCGAAGCCCCATACCTGCGCCATAGCCAGGCCGCTTCCCGCTGCAGCGGCCAAGAGCAAACCGTAACCATCCGCTGAGGCAAGCAACGGCGCAACGCGCAACCTATCGTACCTATACCGGCTCGGCCGCTTAGCGGCCGGGCCCTTTTTACCGGCAAAAGCCAAAAAGCCGGCGCCGGCCTTCTGCGGCAAAAACCAACGGCGGGAAGAAATGGACTTTCGGTTGACAAATAAAATTCCCTGTGGTATATTGTCTAAATTCAGTAAAAAAATGCTATACCATATGATATGACAAAACAAACAGCGATCCGTGATAAAGGAGGAACGGACTATGGCAAACAATAAGCGCCCGGAAAACATGGAGCGAATCGTCACACCTGCCCTGGCGGAGCAATTCATCCAGGAACAGGTGAATGAAATCAAAGCCCAGGTAGGCGATAAAAAAGTACTTTTGGCGCTCAGCGGCGGCGTAGACAGCTCTGTGGTGGCAGCGCTGCTGATCCGCGCCATCGGCCAACAGCTGGTATGCGTTCATGTGAACCATGGCCTGCTGCGCAAGGGCGAGCCGGAACAGGTTGTGGAGGTGTTCCGCAACCAGATGAAGGCGAATTTGGTCTATGTGGATGCGGTGGATCGCTTTTTGGACAAGCTCCAAGGGATCAGCGATCCGGAGCAAAAACGGAAGGTCATCGGCGCCGAATTCATTCGCGTATTTGAAGAAGAAGCCCGCAAGCAGGAAGATATCCATTTTCTGGCGCAGGGCACCATCTATCCCGACATTCTGGAAAGCGGCGGCGTAAAGGCCCATCACAATGTAGGCGGCCTGCCGGAAGATTTGCAGTTTGAGCTGGTAGAACCTCTGCGCCTGCTGTTTAAAGATGAAGTTCGGGTGGTGGGCGACGCTTTGGGCCTGCCGGCCGGTATGGTCTACCGTCAACCCTTCCCCGGCCCCGGCCTGGGCGTGCGCTGCCTAGGCGCCATCACCCGCGACCGCCTGGAAGCGGTACGGGAATCGGATGCGATCCTTCGAGAGGAATTTGCCAAAAACGGCCTGGAAGGCAAGGTATGGCAATATTTCACCCTAATCCCCGATTTTAAAAGCGTTGGCGTACGCAACAACAAGCGGTCCGATGAATGGCCGGTAATTATCCGCGCCGTCAATACCCAAGACGCCATGACCGCCACTGTAGAAGACGTGCCCTTTGCCCTGCTGCAGCATATCACCAAGCGCATCACCAGCGAAGTAAAAGGCGTCAATCGGGTTTGCTACGACCTGACGCCCAAACCTACCGGCACCATCGAATGGGAATAAACCGCAAGGACTGCGGCCTATACGGCGCAGTCCTTTCCCTTGCGTTGAAAAGATAAAACGTCCCGCCGCCCACAGCAGGGCCGAGGCGGCCGGGCAAAGAATAAACCAGCTTTTTAACCGGCCCAAGGATAAAGGCTTGACGAGGGGGAAGCATTTTTTATGACCAAATATATTTTTGTTACTGGCGGCGTCGTATCCGGCCTGGGCAAGGGCATTACCGCGGCGGCTTTGGGAAGACTGCTGAAACAACGGGGACTGAAAGTAGCGGCGCAGAAAATGGATCCCTATATTAATGTGGATCCAGGAACTATGAGCCCCTATCAACATGGAGAAGTGTTCGTCACCGAAGACGGGGCGGAAACCGATTTGGATTTGGGACATTACGAACGGTTTATTGACGAAAACCTAAACAAATATTCCAGCATTACCTCGGGAAAAGTGTTTTGGAATGTGCTAAGCAAGGAAAGACAGGGGCAATATCTGGGAGGAACGGTACAGATTATTCCCCATATTACCGACGAAATCAAAAGCTTTATCTATAACGTCGGCCGGGAATCCGGCGCGGATATTGTTATCACGGAAATCGGCGGCACCGTGGGAGATATGGAAAGCCTGCCTTTTTTGGAAGCCATACGTCAGGTGGCTTTGGAACAGGCGGCGGAAGATACCTTGTTCATTCACGTCACTTTGGTTCCGTACTTAAAAAGTTCCGGAGAACATAAATCCAAACCCACGCAACATTCGGTGAAAGAATTGCAAGGCCAGGGCATTTTTCCCGATATCATTGTCCTACGGGCGGAAGAAGAGATTTCCCCGGAAATCCATCGGAAAATTTCCTTGTTTTGCAATGTGCAAAAGGATTGCGTCATCGAGAATATTACCATTCCCGTACTGTATCAAGTGCCTTTGATGTTAGAAAAACAGCATTTTTCCGATATCGTCTGCCGCAAATTGAACCTTTGTCTGCCCCCGCCGGATCTGCAAGAATGGACGGCTTTATGCGAAAAAATCAATCGCCGCCAGAAACAAACGCAAATCGCTTTGGTGGGTAAATATGTACAAATGCACGACGCCTATCTATCGGTACACGAGGCCCTGCAACATGCCGGATATGCCCTAGGCTGCCAAGTACAAATAAAATGGATCGATTCGGAAACCATAACCCCGGATACGGTGGAAGCGGCCCTGGCGGATTGCCAAGGGATGCTGATTCCCGGCGGCTTTGGCAAACGGGGGATCGAAGGGATGATTTGCGCCGCCCACTATGCCAGAACCCATAATTTGCCCTTTTTGGGCATTTGTCTAGGTATGCAAATCGCCGTAATCGAATTTGCCCGCCATAAATTGGCCTGGGCCGACGCCCATTCCCGAGAATTCGCCCCGGAAAGCGCCCATAAGGTAATCGACTTTATGCCCGGCCAAAGCGATGAGCTGGACAAAGGAGGAACCATGCGCTTAGGCGCCTACCCCTGCCATATCCTGCCCCATAGCCAACTGGCGGCAACTTACGGTCAAGAGCAAATTCAGGAGCGACATCGCCATCGCTACGAATTTAACAATCAATACCGCCAAGCTTTTGTGGAAAACGGACTGAAAATTTGCGGCGTTTCCCCCGACAATTTTATTGTGGAAGCGGTGGAAGCGACAAATCATCCTTTTTATATCGGCGTACAATTCCATCCGGAATTCAAAAGCCGACCCAACCGGCCCCATCCCCTGTTCCTGGGCTTGGCGCAAGCGGCTTTGGCGCAAACCAACCAAGGGGGTTAACCGCCGGCATGGCCGGAACAAACGCAGGATATCGCCGCTTGGCGCCGAATATTTTCCATAAGCGTTTGCCGCAAGATCATGAAATAACCGCTAAATACGAGGAAAATATGGTTAAAATCATTGCCATCGTCAATCAAAAAGGCGGGGTGGCCAAAACCACCACCGCAGTAAATTTAAGCGCCTATGTGGCGGGGACCGGCCGCCATACTCTGCTGCTGGATATGGACCCCCAGGGTAACGCCACCTCCGGCGTGGGTATCGAAAGAAAACAGGTGCAGCATTGCCTATACGACGTGCTGATCAACAACGCCCCGGCGGAAGCGGTGATTATGGACAGCGCCTATGATCGTCTACAGGTTTTGCCCGCCACTTTGCAATTGGCCGGGGCGGAGGTGGAATTGGTATCCGCCGTCTCCCGGGAAACCAAACTGAAAAGAGCCTTGCGCACGGTAAAAGACAAATACGATTATATTTTTATCGATTGCCCGCCTTCTTTGGGGCTGCTGACGGTAAACGCCCTTACCGCCGCCTACAGCATGTTGATTCCTTTGCAATGCGAATATTATGCCCTGGAAGGCTTAAGCCAGCTCACCCGAACCTTCGAATTGGTGCGGGATAATCTCAACCCCCATTTGCGCCTGGAAGGGGTGCTGTTGACCATGTACGACGGCCGTACCAACCTGTCGCAACAGGTGGCGGAAGAAGCCCGCTCCTTTTTTGGTAAACGGGTGTATCAAGCGGTAATTCCCCGCAGCGTCCGCCTGTCCGAGGCGCCCAGCCATGGCGTGCCGGGGATTTATTACGACCCCAAAAGCCGGGGAGCAGCGGAATATATCCGTCTGGGTGAAGAATTTTTGGCCGCCAATCAAGATCAAAGGAGCGGAAACATATGAGCGCGACGAAAAACAAAGGCCTGGGAAAAGGTCTGTCCGCCTTGATCGGCGATAAACCGGTCTTTATGGAAGAGGAAGAAGAAAAAGAACAAGTGGTTCATTTGGACCTGGACAAAATCGCCGCCAATCCTCGCCAACCCCGGCGTTCTTTTAATGAAGAAAGCTTAGCCGAACTGGCTCAGTCCATCCAACGCCACGGGGTTATGCAGCCGCTGCTATTGACCCGGCGGGAAGGTTTGCCCGGTGGAGCCCAATATATGATCGCCGCCGGGGAAAGACGTTTTCGCGCCTGCCAAATCGCTGGTTTGCGCCAGGTTCCCTGTATCATCAAAGAGTTCAACGACAGCCAATTGGCGGAAATCTCCCTGATTGAAAACATCCAACGGGAAGATTTGCAGCCTTTGGAAGAAGCCGGCGCCTATCAGGCGCTGATGGATGGCTATGGCTATACCCAGGAACAATTGGCCGAACGTCTGGGCAAAAGCCGTCCTCATATTGCCAATACCCTGCGCCTGCTACAATTGAACGCCCGGGAACAAGCTCTGTTGACTGCCGGACGAATCACCCCCGGCCATGCCCGTGCCCTGCTGGCAGTGCGGGACCCGGAAAGACGTCGGGAATTGTGCCGGCAAATCGTGGAAAACGGCTGGTCGGTACGACAGGCGGAAGAATATGCCAAAATCTGCCGCCCACAAAAGGAAAACAAAGAACCTGCCGCCGCCCCAGCGGAACCGGCTTTTTCCTTTACCCAACAGGCCGCCCGACGCATCAGCGAAAAACTGATGGTAAAAACCACTTTTAACGGCGGCACAGAAAAAGGTAAAGTGATTTTGGAATATCATAATCCAGACGATTTGCAAAGAATATTAGACGCTTTACTACCCAATGAACAATTTTAAAACATAGCCCTGGGCCGTCTCCCCTGCTCTAATAAAATCAAACCGCGGCCAAGGGCTTTTTTTCAGCTAATTTTCATTTTGCTTTTTCTTTTCTTTCAGACTTTGCCCATAGGCTTTTCATATACATCCGGCATAATAAAACCGTAGTCAGGAGCGAGACATCAACCGACAGCACGTTTCTTTCTAGTCTACTCTTCATAACTCTCCTCTTATTTTAGCCTATGAGGCTGGATAGACGGCGGACGCGTTCTTTGCCAGGAGTACGCGATCCCGCCGTTTATTTTTTTTTGGCAAAAAAACAGGCCCGCCAATCAAGGCGGGCCAGAACACAACCGTATCGTTTATACCACAATATTGACCAAGCGTCCGGGAATGGCAACGATTTTTTTGGGTTCCTTGCCCCCGGTCCAAGCGGCATAATCCCCATGTTGCCGAATCAATTGGCTTAAAGCCGGGGCATCCAAATCCGCCGGGGCCTGCAGACGGGCTTTGATTTTACCATTGACCTGCACGGCAATTTCCACGCTGTCCAAAACCAAAGCCTGGGCGTCATAATCAGGCCAATTTTGCTGATGTACGCTGCCCTCGCCCTGCAACTGCTGCCATAATTCCTCGGCGATATGGGGGGCGAAAGGCGCAATCAACAGCACCAGCTGCACGGCGGTTTGCTTAAGCAAAGCGGCGTTGGCTTCCGGGGCGTCCATATATTCGTACATAGCGTTGACCATTTCCATAATGGAGGAAATGGCAGTATTAAACTGAAAACGTTGGCCGATATCTTCGGTAACTTTTTTAACAGAGCCATGGGCAATGCGCCGCAATTTTTTATCCCGGTCGTTAAAAGTTTGGGGATAGGCGACGGCAGGCATAGCGGCAATGCCGGTTACCAAACGCCACAGACGGTTCAGAAAACGATAGCAACCTTCTACCGCCGTATCGTTCCACTCCAAATCCCGTTCCGGCGGCGCGGCAAACAGGATAAACAGACGGGCGGTATCGGCGCCGTATTTTTGGATAATTTCCTCCGGGCTGACCACATTGCCTTTGGTTTTGCTCATTTTGCTACCGTCTTTCAACACCATACCCTGGGTAAGCAAATTGGTAAAAGGCTCATCCACCCCTACCAATCCTAAATCGTACAAAGCTTTGGTAAAGAAACGGGCGTACATCAAATGCAAAATGGCATGTTCCACCCCGCCTACGTATTGATCCACCGGCATCCAATAATCCACTTTATCCCGGGCAAAAGCCTGTTTCGGATCGTGGGCGTCGCAATAGCGCAAGAAATACCAGGAGGAACAAACGAAAGTATCCATGGTATCCATTTCCCGAGTGGCGGGACCGCCGCAAACCGGGCAAAGGGTTTGGGCAAAGGTGGGGCTGGTTTTCAAAGGGCTTTCGCCGGTGGGTTTAAACTCCACATCCGTAGGCAACAACACCGGCAATTGTTCTTCGGGAACCAAAACCTGGCCGCATTTAGGGCAATAGACCACCGGAATCGGCGCGCCCCAATAGCGCTGCCGGGAAATCAGCCAATCCCGCAGGCGGAAATTAACCACCCGCTTGCCAATGCCCTGGGCTTCCATATAGTCGGCCATTTTTTCCTTGGCCTCCGGGGTGGAAAGGCCGTCGAAAGCCCCGGAATGGATGGCCTTTCCCTCGTATCCTTCATAGGCCTGGGTAAAAGGCTGGCCGTCCCAATCCGGCGGGGCGATAACCGGCTGGATTTTGTGGCCGTATTTTTTGGCGAAATCAAAATCCCGCTGGTCATGGGCGGGCACGCCCATCACCGCGCCGGTACCGTATTCGTATAATACGTAATTGGTAATCCAAATCGGCACTTGTTCCCCGGTCATAGGGTTGACGGCATAGGCGCCAATAAACATGCCTTCTTTTTCCAAATCGGAGCTGGTACGGTCGATGGCGGAAAGTTGGCCGGTTTTGCGGACAAAGGCCCGTACCGCTTCTTCATACTCGGTGCCTTTGGTCAATTTTTCCACCAAAGGATGTTCCGGAGCCAATACCAGATAGGTAACGCCGAACACCGTATCGTGACGGGTGGTAAACACCGGCACTTTGTCTCCGGCGGCGGTGGTAAATTCCAATTGCATACCTTCGCTGCGGCCAATCCAGTTTTCCTGCATGGTTTTAACCTTGTCCGGCCAACCGGGCAATTTTACCAAATCGTCCAATAATCTTTGGGCATAGGCGGTAATTTTAAAGAACCACTGCTCCAAATCCTTTTTTTCCACCAAACTGTCGCAGCGTTCGCAGCGGCCGTCGATTACCTGTTCATTGGCCAACACCGTGGCGCAGGAAGGGCACCAATTCACCGCCGCTTTTTTCTTATAGGCCAAGCCGGCCTTGTACAATTGACAAAACAGCCATTGGGTCCATTTATAATATTCCGGCAGGCAAGTGCCTTCTTCCCGGGTCCAATCATAGCTCAACCCCAAGGTTTTCAGCTGCCGCCGCATATTGTCGATATTTTCCCGGGTCCAGGGGTCGGGATGAACCCCGTGTTTGATGGCGGCGTTTTCCGCCGGCAGGCCAAAAGCGTCCCAACCCATAGGGTGGAGTACGTTTTTCCCCTGCATAGTATAAAAACGGGCCAACACGTCGCCGATGGAATAATTGCGCACATGGCCCATATGCAATTTGCCGGAAGGATAGGGAAACATTTCCAGCAAATAGAATTTTTCCTTATTTTTATCCTCCGTTACCTGATATACGCCGGAATCTTGCCAATTTTTTTGCCATTTGCTTTCGATGGCGGCAAAATCGTATTTACTTTCCATTCCATTTTCCTCCGAAAAAGCGATAGCGTGATTTAGGGAGTTCCAGCCCCCCAAAGGCGCCGTATAATTACGGCATTTTAACGGTACATTTTATTGTATAACATCGGCTTATTTTTTTCAACGGTTTTTTGTCTCGTTCTCTGCCAACAAAGCGGCGAAACGGTGATAATAGAGGCAAAAACGATGTCCAATGGCCTCGGCCACTCTTCCCTCCTCTATCCGCTGAATCAATTGGGGAAAAGTTACCCAGCAGGCGGCTATGGTTTCCCCTTTTTGCAGCCGAATATCCGCCAGGTTTGCGTCCCGGCGCAGAAAATAGGTATCAAAAAAAAACCGCTGCCAAACCTTGCAGCTTCCCAGCAACGTCAAATCTTCTTCTTCGGCCTTGAGCCCGGTTTCTTCCGCCAGCTCCCGCCGGGCGGCGCCGCGGCTACTTTCGCCGGCCAAGGCGAAGCCGCCGGTACATTCCCAAGTTAGGGGATAAAGCTTCTTATGCGGATGGCGCAAAGTTAGGAGAATTTGCCCCTGCAGATTCACCGTCCAAGTTTCCACACACAGGCCGTAAACCCCATCGGGGAAATCCTCTCCCCGGGCTATCCACCCTGGCAAAGCCTGGCGATGCTCATCAAATATGGCTAATTTTTCACCCATATGGGTCATAGGTTGGCGCCTCCTTTTGATCGAAGACCTGTTTTGATCAAAAAGCTTAAGGCGGATTTTGACAAAATCCGCGGCAACAACAAGCTAACTTTCCTGATTATGCATAGCGGCGTTTTTTTCCGCCAAAATTGGCGTTTGTCCGGTGAGGAAATAATTTACCATAGCCTCCACCTCGCCTATATCCACCCGGGTATTGTGGCAGGGGCCGCAAGGCCGGCGATTGCCTACCCCCAAAACCGGTACCGGACGAATATCCACAATACCGGAAAACAAATCCCGCTCGCAGGCCACGGCCACCACCGCCTGAGGTCGCAACTGAGCCACCTGACGCCGGGCCAAAGTGCCGCCGTTCACCACGGCTATCCCTACGCCCAGCCTTTGGGCCAGGGCTTTCAAAGCGCCGATATCGCAACCGCCGCATTGACGGCACAGATGGATATCATTGGCAACCTTATAAGGACAATCGCTTTTTTGCAGGCAATGGGGAAGCAGGATCAATATGTTTTTCGCCGGCGTCCGGCCTTTGGCGGTTAATACCAGCCGATTGTTTAACTCAATAAAGGAAGCCTGCATTCGCCGGGAGCTGAGGCCAAACAATTTTCCCACTTTCATCGCCCAGGGATACAAAGATAAGGCGCTGCGAATAAACATACGGCGAAGCTTCCCCGGAGGCCGGTCGTACAAAAGAGTAAACACCACCGCCGCCGTACCCAGGCCGCAAAACAACAACAGGACAACCACAGCCATCAAAGCCGCCGCCGTAAGGCCCAGGGCCAAAACGCCCCCTGGATAGAACAATAAATATACCAATATAACGGCCAAAACCGCCAGCGCCAGCAGGCAAACAGCCAGCAAAAATAAAAATATCCGCTTTTTTTCCATGCAATTCTCTCTATCCGTATACCCGATATTTTATAATAAAATTTTCAGTTAACTTTGCATATTCCTGCAATTTACGCACTTTTTTGATAAAGCCTGCTTATTCCAGAAAAAACCGTTTTCTGAAACAAAAATTTTTATCGCTTATTTTAGTATAGCATACTCCAAGCAATGGGTCAAAACGCTATATATTCTTGCCAAACCAGCAAGTCCTCTGCGTGTGGCTGTAAAAGCAAACCCATCATTTAATTCAAAAAACAATCTGCGCCGGGATAAAATTTTCCAAAAACGGTTGAGACGGCGAAATAAATCATATATACTATACAATATATTTTATATATAAATATTTTAATAGGAAGCATATATTCTTATTCTTTTTTATTTTTATTTTTTTTTTATTCTTATAAGACGCAGGCAGGCCTAAATCTTCAATAAGCGCCGCCGGCGTTTTTAAAAAAACGGAGTTTTCTTTTATGCGAATTAAAGTCATTTACAATCCCCATTCCGGTAGAAGAGTGGTTCAAAAAAATTTGGAAACCATTGTCGGCCGGCTGCTGCTGCAGGGTACCGCCGAAAGCATAGACGTATACGCCACCCAAGGGGGGAAAGACGGCGAAGAGGCCGCCAAATCCCTGCGCCCTGGAGAATACGATTTGTTAATCGGCTGCGGCGGCGACGGCACATTGAATCAACTGGTAAACGGTATCATGAAAGGAGGTTGCCGAATTCCCCTGGCTATGTTGCCGGCAGGCACGGTGAACGATTTCGCCTATAGCCTGCGCCTGCCTTGCGATGCAGATAATTTCTGCCGTATGGTACAGGCGGGGCAATATAAAAAAGTGGATTTGGGCATGGCCAATGACAATTATTTTGTCAATGTAGCCGCCTTTGGCATGTTTACCGATGTGGCTCATAAAACCTCGGCGGAAAACAAAAGCGTTTTGGGAAAAATGGCCTATTATCTGCAAGGCGTGCGGGAGGTTCAGGAACTGTTCTCTACCCTGCCGGTGGAAATGCGCAGCGCCGAAAAAAACATTCGCGGCGATTTTATGGTCTGTATCGTCAGCAATTCTCCCAGCGTAGGCAATATTCGCCGCTTGATGAGCAAAGCCAAAGTGGATGACGGGCTTTTAGACGTATTGCTGCTAAAACGCAAACAAATGCCCATACAGCCTCGGGATTTGACCGCCCCTTTCAACCTGCTGGAAAAACTGATCAAAAGAGAAATCGAAAACGATCCCGGTTTGGTTTACTTTCAAACCCGGCAGGTGGATTTTTATACGCCCGCCGATATACGGGCGGAATTGGATCTGGACGGGGAAGCCTACGGCTTTTTACCCCTTTCCATTCGCACCATACCCGAAGCTTTAACCCTATTGGTTCCCCCGGCGGCGGAAAATGGCCAGGGCAAAAGCCTATGAACCCGGAACAAGCTTTGCATGATTTGCAAGCCGCTATGGCCGGTTGCCGCCGCTGCGGCCTATGCCGAAACCGGCGGCATATCGTATTCGGCAAAGGCAATCCCCAGGCCCGGATTATGCTGGTGGGAGAAGGTCCCGGCAGAGAAGAAGATGCCCAGGGCATACCTTTCGTGGGCCAAGCCGGACGGTTGTTGGACAAAATCATCGCCGCCGCCGGCCTGCCCCAGGAAGATATATACGTCTGCAACGTGGTCAAATGCCGGCCTCCCGGCAACCGCCTGCCTACCGAGGAAGAAACCGCCGCCTGTAAGCCTTTTTTGCGGGAACAAATCCGCATCGTCCGGCCGGCGCTTATTGTGGCTTTAGGGGCTTTGGCCAGCCAAACCTTGCTAAACGACAGCGGTTTCCGCATCAGCAAAGGCCGGGGACAATGGCGGCAGGGAGGCATATTTCCCATATTGCCTACCTATCACCCGGCGGCCTTGCTGCGGGACGAAGGGAAAAAAAGACCGGTTTGGGAGGATTTTTTGCAGGTTGCAACTAAATATAATAGCATTATTTCCGCCAATTATAAACAAAATGAGGATAAGGGCGGCTTATAAGCCGCGAAAAAAATCGCTATGATTGTTTCTTATACCAGCAAAAACCCTCAGGAAACCATTTCCCTGGGGGAAAAAATCGGCAGCCGGCTGAATCAAGGAGTTGTTTTTGCCGTATACGGTGATTTGGGGGCGGGGAAAACCCTGCTGGCCGCAGCTATCGCTCGAGGTATGGGTATAAAAGAACCCATTACCAGCCCTACTTTCATCTATTATCAAAGTTATCCGGGAAAAATCCCCTTTTATCATCTGGATGGATACCGTCTGGAACTTTTGACATATGAGGATAAAGTGGAATTGGGTGTGGAAGAATGTTTTCAAAACGGCGCCGTTACCTTTGTGGAATGGCCGCAATATGTAGCGGAATTTTTACCCCAAGACCGGATAAACATAGGTATAAACCGGGTGGCGGAAGAGGATTGCCGGGAATTGACATTTGACTTTAACCGGGAAAAACATCAATGGTTATGGGAGGTACTTGTATGAGCAAAATTTTGGCCGTGGATACTTCCACATCCAGTTTAAGCCTGGCCATTGCCGATGAGGAAGGGATATGCGGTGAATTTTCCCTGTATAACGCCACTACCCACTCCCAATCCCTGCTGCCTATGGCCGATGCTTTGTTTTCCCTTTCCGGTATAAAGCTAAAGGACTTGTCCGCCCTGGCGGTAACCCTAGGCCCCGGTTCCTTTACCGGTTTGCGCATTGGTCTTGCCACGGTAAAAGCCTGGGCTTTTGCCCTGGATTTGCCGGTGGTGGGCATCAGCAGCACCCAGGCCATGGCCTGGGCCGCTACCGGCGATAGTCCAGTTTATTCCTGCCCGCTGTTTGACGCCCGCCGGGACGAAGTTTACACCGCTTTGTTTCAAGGGGGTAAACGGCTTTGGAACGACGATGGGGTAAACCCACAGCTTTTGGCTATGCGCCTACGGCAATTAAACGCGCCGGTGGTGTTTTCCGGAGACGGGCTGAGCAAATATCGCTGCTGCCTACAGGAAATATTGGCGGAAAACTACCGGCAAGCTGCCGGCGACCGGCGCCGCTTTATGGCCGCCGCCGCGGCCGTTTTGGGCTGGGAAAAATTTAAGCAAGGCGAATTTATCGATATCGTCAATCAAGAACCCCAATATTTGCGCGGAGCGGATATTGATCAACATCAGCCCCACGCCGATTAAATAAATAATAAAAGGAAAAATTATGGACGACAAAAAAAATTACGTATCTCCCCTTTCCAGCCGTTATGCCAGTCAGGAAATGCAATATTTGTTTTCGCCGGAATTTAAATTTACCACCTGGCGGCGGTTATGGATCGCCTTGGCCAAAGGAGAACAAAAACTGGGTCTGAACATCAGCGACCAACAAATCGCCGCTATGGAAGAAGCCCTGCCCCGCATCGATTATCAAGCGGCGGCGGCCCGAGAAAAAGAAGTGCGCCACGATGTGATGGCCCATGTATACGCCTACGGCAAGGAATGCCCCATAGCAGCGCCAATTATCCATTTGGGCGCTACTTCCTGCTATGTGGGAGACAATACCGATATTATCATTCTCGACAAAGCCGCCCGGCTGATTCGGGGCAAGCTGGTACAAGTGGTCAAAAATCTGGCCGCCTTTGCCGAACAATACCGGCAATTGCCCTGCCTGGCCTACACCCATTTGCAGCCGGCTCAGCTTACCACTGTGGGCAAACGAGCCTGTCTGTGGATATGGGAATTGATGATGGATATCCAAGATATCCAATACCGGCTGGATCATTTGTCCCTGCTGGGTTCCAAAGGAGCCACCGGCACCCAGGCCAGCTTTTTGGAGCTGTTCCACGGCGACCAGCAAAAAGTGAAACAGCTGGAAGAATATATTGCTGCGGAAATGGGATTTTCCTCGGTGGTTCCGGTATCGGGACAAACCTATTCCCGCAAAGTGGACGCCAATATGCTGGCGGTTTTGTCCGGTATTGCCCAAAGCGCCCATAAATTTGCCAACGATATCCGGCTGCTGCAATCCTTTGAAGAAATAGAGGAACCTTTTGAAAAAGAGCAAATTGGTTCTTCGGCCATGCCCTATAAACGCAATCCCATGCGTTCGGAACGGATAACCGCTTTGGCCCGCTATGTAATGGTCAACAGCCTCAATCCGGCCTGTACCGCGGCGGAGCAATGGTTTGAACGCACCCTGGATGATTCCGCCAATAAAAGAATCGCCGTAGCCGAAGCTTTTCTGGCAGTGGACGCCATATTAAATATCTACATCAATATCAGCGAAGGTTTGGTGGTTTATCCCTTGGTGATTCGCCGACGGGTTATGGAAAAGCTGCCTTTTATGGCCACGGAGAATATTATGATGCGGGCGGTGGAAAAAGGCGGACACCGGCAATTGCTTCACGAACGTTTGCGGCAACATACCCAGGCGGCGGCGGCGGAAGTAAAACTGGCGGGTAAAACCAACGATTTATTGCAAAGAATTGCCGCCGACCCAGCCTTTGACCTGGATCCCCAGGAATTGGCGGATTTGTTGCAACCGGAATTATACGTAGGTTTGGCTCCGGAACAAACCCGGGAATTTCTCGATTCCCAAGTTTATCCCCTGCTGGCCAAATATCCCCAGGAAGATTTACATCCCGAACTAAACGTATAAATTATTCTTGAGGCAAAGTATGGACATTCGCCATTTAATCGAAAAAGAACGAAAACTGGGCTATTGCGACAGCGCTGTTTTCGGAGGTTTTGCCGCTTATGTGGCGGCCCAGGCCAGCCTGGAACACAACCAGGCTTTGGCGGCGTTGGCCAATGCCTATCAGGAGGCCGCTCTTCAAGAGCGGCCTCGCCTTTTGCAGGCCATCGCGCAACAAATCGCCGATAAAGGGGCGAACCAACCCAGCAACAAAAGCCAAACGCCGGCAAAAACCAATCCGCCGACAAAAACCAATCCGCCGACAAAAGCCAATCCGCCGGCAAAAGCCAATCCGCCGACAAAAAACCAATCCGCCGTTTCCCTGCCGGGGCTGGATATACCTATGGTATCTTTACCCGGCATCGGCCCCAAGCGGGCGGCGCTTTTGGCCAAATTGCATATACACACCGCCGGGGATTTGCTGTTTTTCTTTCCTCGGGCCTATCGAGACTGGCGCGGCCTCACCCCGGTAAACCGTTTGCCTATAGGGGAAAGCCGAGTGATTCGCGGCGCTTTAACCGATTGGCAAATTCAACCTACCAGAAGCAAACTCACGCTATTAAAAGCGCAGCTGGAGGATGAAAGCGGCGCAATTACCGTAATATGGTTCAATCAGCGCTATCTGGCGCAACAAATGCGCAAAGGACGGCAAATCAGTGTATTGGGACATAAGGAAAATGCTTTTGGCCGGCAGCAATTTATTGCCGAAGATTTTTATTGGGACGACGCTTTGCCTACCAGTGGTATCCAGCCTATTTATCGCCGGGTGGAGGGATTGCATCAAAAAACCCTGGTTCAGCTAACGGAACAAATCTGCCGCCGCTACGCTCCTTGTATCAAAGAAATTCTACCGCCGGTATTATGTAATAAACACAATTGGCCTTCTCGGGGGGAAGCCCTGTATCAACTCCATTTTCCGCAAGATTTTCAAACTTTGGAACAATGTCGCCGGCGCATGGCTTATGAAGAATTGCTGATTTTACAATTGGCGATTACCGGCTTTCAACAAAATCAAAAACCGGCGGAAATCCACCGTCCGCGGCAAAACGACCAAGTTTTGCTGAAAACTTTCGCCGCCGCTCTCCCCTATTCCTTAACGGAGGCGCAAAAGCGGGTAATCGGCGAAATTTTTCAGGATTTAAACCGGCCCCGGCCTATGGCCCGTTTGGTGCAAGGAGATGTAGGTTGCGGCAAAACCATGGTAGCGGCGGCGGCAATTTTGAAAACCTGTCTAGGGGGAAAACAAGGGATTTTAATGGCGCCTACGGAAATCCTTGCAGAACAGCATTATCAAAACCTGGCGCCGTTATTTCAACAGTTTTCTTTGACAACAGAAATATTAATTGGTTCCCTGCCAGCCAAGGAAAAACGGCATATTATTGCTGATTTTGCCGCCGGTAAAATAAATGTGCTGATTGGCACCCATGCTTTATTAAACGACGATTTGCAATGGCATATGCCGGGTTTGGCCATAACCGACGAACAACATCGTTTCGGCGTTATGCAAAGGGCTAAATTGGCGGAAAGTTTAACCGATACGCTGGTCATGTCGGCGACGCCGATTCCCCGCACATTGGCTATGACGGTTTATGCGGATTTGGCTATGTCGATTATTGATCAATCGCCGCCGGGCAGATTACCGGTGCGCACTTATGCAGCGGATTATGGCATGGAAGAAAGGATTTATGCTTTTATCGCCAAAGAATTGGCAAAGCATCATCAGGCTTTTATAATTTGTCCTTTAATTGAAGAAAGCGAAAAATTAGATTTGGCGGGAGCAGAAAGCTGCTTTCAACAAATGCAAAACCGTTTTCCTCAATATCAGGTAGGTTTATTGCATGGCCGTTTAAAAAACGCAGAGAAACAAAGCATAACCGAAGCTTTTCAAAAAAATCAAATTCAAATTTTGGTTTCTACCACGGTGGTAGAAGTGGGGGTGGATATTCCCAACGCCACGATTATGTTGATTCGGGATGCGGAACGGTTCGGCCTGGCCCAATTGCATCAATTGCGAGGCAGAATCGGCCGGGGAAAAGATCAGGGGTATTGTTTATTGTTACATAATCCTGTTGCAGGT
Organism: uncultured Peptococcaceae bacterium; assembly: GCA_949289995.1. Taxonomy (GTDB): domain Bacteria; phylum Bacillota; class Dehalobacteriia; order UBA4068; family UBA4068; genus JAILCQ01. The sequence continues at coordinate 13,100 of CASEQE010000046.1, read as the reverse complement.
ATTGCCAAAGAAAGACTAAAAACCATTGTTTCCTGTAGCGACGGTTTTGCCTTGGCGGAAGCGGATTTGCGCCAAAGAGGGCCGGGAGAATTTTTTGGTCAAAGACAGCACGGTTTACCCCAACTGCGTGTTGCCGATTTAGCTAAAGATGCAGATTTATTGCAAATTGCCCGGGAAGACGCCTTATTTTTGCAAGAACAAAAACAAGAAATAAGCAAAGAATTACAAAGCGCCGTTACGGCAAAACAAAAATTTTTAAGCGGCTAAAAACTTTTTTCCTGGCAATTTTTTTTTACCACGGCATTTTTTATTTCTTTAGTTATGTTATAATAAACCATAGATTGTCGCTAGGGGTAAATTTTATCCACAAAAAATTGAGGATAAACGGTGAAAACCACGTTGAAACTTTGTAGATTAAAAAAATAGTCGTTGCTTTTTGGTTGAATAAAAAAGCAAGACTTTGCCTACGTTGTATAATGGGGAAAAAGACAAAAATATATCAACAGGATATTTTTACCAAAAAACCTGCTATACTTTATCAAATTCCATTTATCCCCATTTTTCACACCCCTTATTATGACTACTATATATATCCTTATCCTCATCCTGATCCGAATCGTTTTTCTTGTTTCCCCGTTAAACCGACGGCGGCGCAAAAAAGATATCCGCAAAGAAAGGGTTGAAAAGATGAAAGTCAATATACAAAAAGAAGATTTGCTCTATGCGGTGCAGGCTGTAGAAAGAGCGGTAAGCAACAAAAATACTTTGCCGGTTTTAGGCGGAATTTTAATTACCGCCAAAGACGGTTTGCTATCCTTCCGGGCCACGGATTTGGAAATGGCTATGGAATGCGTAATCAACGGGGATATTGTGGAAGAGGGAGAAGTGGCGGTGCCGGGACGAAAATTTGCTGGCATAACCCGATTGCTTCCTTCCGCCAATATATCTTTGGCAAGCATGGGCCGGGAACAATTGTTGGTGGAATACGAACGGTCGCAAATGTCCGTACCTTGTTTTTTGGCGGAAGAATTTCCCGCTTTGCCTCAACCGGAAGGGGAAATCCACGGGACGATACCGGTAAAACCGTTTCGCCGTTTGGTGCGGCAGGTGTCCATAGCCGCCGCCAACGACGAGGTAAGGCCGGTGTTTACCGGTATTTTATTGGAAATTTCCGGGGATAAAATTACTATGGTAGCCACTGATACTCATCGCTTGGCCAAAGGCGTTTGCGCCTGGCACGGACAAGGGGAAGCTTCGCTAATTATTCCTTGCCGCACTTTGCAGGAAATCGCCCGTTTGGCGGTAAACGAAGAGGAAGAAATTACCCTAACCGCCAATCGTAATCAGGCTTATTTCCGTTTGGGCAATTTAACCTTTACCTCCCGGGTTATCGTAGGACAATATCCGGATTATAAACAGGTTTTACCGGCGGATAATTTGTTTTGCTGTCATTCGCTGATTCATAATCATCGTTTGTGCAATGCTTTGGAACGGGCTTCTTTAATTTCCCGGGATGTGACTCGGGGCAAAGGCAATATCGTACGCCTAACTTTTGAAGGCGATAAGCTGTTTTTGGCGGCGGAAGTGCCGGATGAAGGTACGATTAAAGAAGAATTGGCGGCGGAAATTCAGGGCGAAACTTTGGTGGCCAATTATAATGCCCGTTATCTATTGGAAGCCTTAAAGGTAATCGATGACGAAACGGTATGTTTTCGCTTAACCGGCTCTACTACGCCGGGAATTATCGAAGGGGCTAGCGATGAAAATAAAGATTATTTATATCTGGTATTGCCGGTTAGGGTGAACCGCTAAAATGCAAATTAACCGTCTGTATATAGAAAATTTTCGCAACTATCATCAGCAACAGGCGGAATTCGATCCGAATTTGAACCTGATTACCGGTAAAAACGCACAAGGAAAATCCAATTTGCTGGAAGCGATTGGTTATTTATCCATGGCTTCTTCTTTTCGCGGCTGCGGCGAAGGAGAATTGATACAATGGGAAAAAGATTATTTTTATTTGCAAGGACATATAGAAAGTAAAAACGAATCCTTTTCCCTTTCTGCAGCGGTAAACAAACAGAAACGCAGAAAATGGCGAATAGACCAGCAGGTTTGTCGCAAACTTAACGAAATTATCGGTCGTTTTCATACAGTAACCTTTGCGCCGGAGGATTTGCTGCTGATTAAAGGCGGGCCGACTTTGCGCCGCCGCTATATCAACCGGCAGATGAGTCAATTGTATCCAGAATATTTTTCTTTATTGGTTCGTTATAATCAAGTGGTAAAACAACGCAATCAATGTTTAAAACAACAAAGGGAAGATGTATTGCCGCTATGGGACTATCAATTTATCGATTTGGCGGCAAAAATTACCCAGAGACGTTTGCAATTGATTGGTTTATTACGGCCGATTGTAGAAAATGTGCAGGAATCTTTGCAGCAAGGGGAAAAATTGACTTTGCATTATCAAAGTTATGCTTTGGCGTCTGGAGATGAAGAACAAATGGATGAAGAAAGCCTAAGGCGGCAATTGACCGCGCAAGTAGAGCGTATGCGGCGAGGAGAATTATGCCGGGGGATAAGCTTATGCGGGCCGCATCGGGACGATTTGGCCATCGATATTGACGGCGTTTCCAGCCGGGCTTATGCTTCCCAGGGACAACAACGTAGCGCCGCTTTGGCTTTAAAATTGGCGGAATTGGCCATCGCTAAGGAAATACGAGGCGAATACCCGGTTTTGCTTTTAGATGACGTATTAAGCGAATTGGACGGTCAGCGGCAAAAAAATCTTTTGCGCTTGACCATGGGCAAAACCCAAACCTTTCTTACCGCCACCCATTTTTCTTTTTCCCGAGGACGCCAGTGGCATGTGGAAAAAGGAAAATTAACCTCTAATCCCTAGATCAAAAGCTTATCGCGGCATGGAAAATACAAGTTATACACAGTAGAAGCGGCGTGGTTGCTAAAAAATATACCCATTCATTCACGGGTTTTAGCAGGGGAAAAGCAAAGATTCGCTGCTTTTATGAACGGTAAATAAACAAATATGAAGAATATATCCACAACTTATCCACAAATTGGGTATAACCTTTCTCAGCCGGTTACGGTATTTGATTCCGGAGTCGGCGGCATTACCGTATTAGCCCAAGCGAGAAAATTATTGCCGGGGGAGGATTTTCGCTATTTTGCTGATATTGTTAACGCTCCCTATGGCGACAAAAGCACGGCGCAAATCCAAGCTTTGATGCGGGAAAATTGCCGCCGACTATGCGCCTTAGGTTGCAAAGCTTTGGTTTTGGCCTGCAATACCGCTACCTCCGCCGCTGCCGCTATGCTACGCCAGGAATATGCTTTGCCTATATTGGGTTTGGAGCCGGCTTTAAAACCAGCGGTTTTGCAGCATAAACGGGTTTTGGTGATGGCTACCCGGTTAACCCTGCGGGAAAAAAAATTCGCCGCCCTTTTAAGCCAGGTGGCCAAAGACGATCAGGTTATTCCTTTGGCTTGCCCGGGGTTGATGGAAATGGTGGAAGAAGATTTTCGTTCCGCTAAAATTTACGCCTATCTCCGGCGTTTGCTGGATCCTTATTGCGGTAAGGCCGATGCTTTGGTTTTGGGCTGTACCCATTATATTTTTTTGCGCCGTTGGTTGGAGGAAAATTATCCCTGTTTTGCGATATACGATGGAAATTTTGGCGTTTCCCAGCATTTATATAAGGTTTTGGTGCAGAATAATCTATTAAGACAAGATAAAACCCCGGGAAAAATCATTTGGGATTGCTCTTTACCTCCCGGAGAGGAGAGAAAACGTTTCTTATGCAAATGCCGGCAGGATTTGGCGGCTTTGGAATAATAATCCCGCTTGTAGCGTATAAGAATTGCGATTTGCTTTTAAAGCGGATATAATAATAGAATACCCTGATACCAGCATCTGGCAAAAAATCCGGCGGGTTTGGCCCGCCGCTGAAATAAACGGAGAGAACAATGGCGCAACGAGATAAATATAGAGGCTGTCCGGTAATTGAGGGCGTAGCCTTCAGCGGTGGGCAAAAAAAAGAAATCGCCTGCCGCAATGAATTTCACGATATCGTAAGCCGGGAATGGATAAAAAATCCAAATTTCCATGGCTTGGAATCCTTGCCGCTAGCGCGAGGTCTGGTTTTCTTTTTCCGGGAAGCGGTGGCTTTTTTTGCCGCTTTGCTATGGTCCGCCCGGCAAGCCGGAGCCAGCGAAGACGAAAATATGGGTTGGCTACAAATGATCGGCGGTTTGTTTTCGGCGGTTTTGGTATGCTTTTTTCTCTATTTGCTATTGCCTGCCGTTGTCGTAACCGCTGTGAAACTATTTTTTGGTCAAACTTTGGCTATATGGTTGAATTTTATTATTAAAGTCGCATTGTTTTTATTGTTATTGCAGACTTTGCGGCGAACGGAAAGCGTCAAACGCTTATGGGCTTATCATGGAGCGGCGCATAAGGCGGTTCATGCGCAAATAGCTGCCGAGCAGGGGGAAGAAAATGCTTGGGAGAATATTAGCGATTATTCTTCCATACACAGCGGTTGCGCTTCCAGCTATGTGCTAAGTTCTTTTTTATATTTGATTGTAGTATCTTCTTTTTGCATATATTTGCCGGCTTTAGGCCGTGTATTCATTGAAATATTGTTGTTTTTGCTAATTTTTGGCGTTAATTATGAAATTTATCGTTGCTATTGGCAAGGTAACGACGGATTAATATGGAAAATTTTTACGGCGCCAGGATTATTTTTGCAAAGATTTACGGTGCGGGAACCCAATTGGGATATGATGGAAATTGCCGTTGCCGCCGCCGCCCGGTTACGGGGGGAGACGGATGAATGGCTAGGAGATACCGGCGCGCAATGGGCGGAAGAACAGTTAAAAACTTGGGCGGCGGAAAAAAGAAAAACCTCTTTTATTTTACGGCGATCCCAAAATGTAGCGGCAATACAAGAAAAAACCGAGAAAAAACAGGCAAAACCTGGGTTTATACCGTTGCTTCAGCGTAAATTTTCATCTTCTAAACGTGCAACCGCTGAAAAAACGGTTGCGGATTCTTTTACTGCAGCAACCAATGCCGAAACGCTAACGGCTTTGCATGACAAAGGCGCGGCCCTCGGCGAAACGCTGCATGACAAGGGCGCGGCTCTCGGCGAAACGTTGCATGAAAAGGGCGCGGCCCTTGGCGAAACGTTGCATGAAAAGGGCGCGGCCCTTGGAGAAACGCTGCATGAAAAGGGCGCGGCCCTTGGCGAAACGTTGCATGAAAAGGGGGCGGCCCTTGGCGAAACGCTGCATGACAAGGGGGCGGCCCTTGGAGAAACGTTGCATGACAAGGGCGCGGCCCTCGGCGAAACGCTGCATGAAAAGGGCGCGGCCGCTGGCGAAGCTTTGCGTGAAAAGGGCGCGGCCCGTGGCGAAACGCTGCATGACAAGGGGGCGGCCCTCGGCGAAACGCTGCATGAAAAGGGCGCGGCCCTTGGCGAAACGCTGCATGACAAAGGCGCGGCCCTCGGCGAAACGCTGCATGAAAAGGGCGCGGCCCTTGGCGAAACGTTGCATGAAAAGGGGGCGGCCCTTGGCGAAACGTTGCATGACAAGGGCGCGGCCCTTGGCGAAACGCTGCGTCAATGGGGAAAAAGGGCCGCCGCTTCAACGGCTAAAGCTGCTGAAAAAACGGGCCAGGTTTTGCTTATAGCCGGCGATTTTTCGGCGCGTAAGGCTAGGGATTTCGCAAAAACGCTGAGGCGCGGGGCGGCTTTGGCCGGTCCCCGGTTGATGAAAGCGGGGGAAACCTGTAAAGTTGCCGGCGCTAAGAGCAAAGCATGGTTAAAAAAGACCTGGTATGAGGGAAAAAGCCGTATCCAGACGGCGAACGCCGGCCGTAACCACGGCGGCGCATCCGTTAGCGATGAAAAAGCAGCCGTTGGCGCTGCCTCTGCGGAGCAGAGCCAATCCGCTTTGCCATCGTTAAAATCCGCCGCCACTGTGGAGCAAATGGATGTAGAAAAGCAGTCGCAGGAAAAATGGCAAGATCTTCAGCATAGCGGGGAAAAAGAACGGCAAAACGGTCAAAGCGGCACGGGCGAAAAGGAGAATAACCAACCAAGTCAAGGAAAACAACGGCAGCAGCAGAAACAACCAAATCAGCAAAAACAACGGCGGCAGCAGAAACAACCAAATCAGCAAAAACAACGGCAGCAGCAGAAACAACCAAATCAGCAAAAACAACGGCAGCAGCAGAAACAACCAAATCAACAGAAACAATGGCAAAAATCTTCTGCGACTACGGCAGCGACATCCGTCTCTATATGGAGCGGGGAAGAGGAACAATGGCGGGAAACCCGGGAAATGGAAGCCCAATATCGCCCGCCGGAGAAACCGTTGTTTGATCCTAAAGAGGCGGAAAAATTATCCGCGGAAAAAGAACAGCTGTTCCAACGTTTGCAAGGCATAGAAAGGAATTTTCAGGAAAAGGAGAGGGAAAAAGAAATCGCTATCTCGCAAGCGATCGAACGTTTTTCCGCACCTACCGGCCAGCCGCAAACTGCCGCAAAGCCGGCAGCCCAATCTAAAACCGGCGGCAAGCCCAAAAGCAATAAATCCCAGGGCAACAAATCCCAGGGCAACAAATCCCAGGGCAACAAATCCCAGGGCAACAAATCCCAGGGCAACAAATCCCAGGGCAACAAATCCCAGGGCAATAAATCCCAGGGCAATAAATCCCAGGGCAATAAATCCCATGGCAATAAATCCCAGGGTAATAAATCGCAAAATAAAAAACCCCAAAACAACAAACCCCAGGGCAACAAATCTCAGGGCAACAAATCTCAGGGCAACAAATCTCAGGGCAATAAATCTCAGGGCAATAAATCTCAGGGCAATAAATCTCAGGGCAATAAATCTTCCACAGATAAGGCGTAATGCAAATGGCAGAATTGCCTAAAAATCAAACAAGAGGAAGGAAATAGCAAGAATGATTGAAGGAACATCAGGAATGATTGAAAAATTGGCTGCATTAGCTGAAAAATACGATGCTCTTACCCAACAAGTAGGGGATCCGGAAATAATAGCCAATCAAAGCCAATGGCAGAAATTGGTAAAAGCCCGTGCGGATTTGGAGGACGTGGTTTTGGCCTACCGTCAATATTTGGCCGTGGGCGAGGAAATTGCCGGCGCGGAGCAAATCATCAGCGAAAAAAGCGATCCGGAATTGGTGGAGCTGGCCAAAATGGATATTGAGGAAAACCAGAACAAGTTGGCGGATTTGGAGCGGCAATTGAAATTGTTGTTGCTGCCGAAGGATCCCAACGATGAAAAGAACGTGATTTTGGAAATTCGCGCCGGTACTGGCGGCGACGAAGCGGCTTTGTTTGCCAATGATTTATATAAAATGTATAGCCGCTATGCGGAAAAACATCGCTGGCATATGGAAATTATGGATGCCAATTTTACCGATATCGGCGGTTTGAAAGAGATTATTTTATTGATCGAAGGCAAAGGCGCATATAGCCGTTTAAAATTTGAAAGCGGCGTCCATCGGGTGCAGCGGGTACCGGCCACGGAATCTAGCGGCCGTATTCATACCAGCGCGGCAACGGTAGCGGTATTGCCGGAAGCGGAGGAAGTGGAAGTAGATATTTCTCCCAACGATATCCGTATTGATTTATTTTGCGCCACCGGCCCCGGCGGTCAATGCGTCAATACCACCCAAAGCGCGGTGCGCATTACCCATATTCCCACCGGTATCGTGGTATCCTGCCAGGATGAAAAAAGCCAGATTAAAAACAAAGCCAAAGGTATGCGGGTTTTGCGGGCCCGGGTGATGGAAAAAATGCAGGAAGAGGCCGCCGCCAGCGAAGCCTCCGCCCGCAAAAGCCAGGTGGGTTCCGGCGATCGGTCGGAGCGGATCCGCACCTATAATTTTCCCGAAAGACGGGTTACCGATCATCGTATCGGTTTGACTTTGCATAAATTGGAATGGATTTTGGAAGGAGAATTGGACGAGATTATCGACGCTTTGATCACTTCCGACCAGGCCCAACGTTTGAAAGAGGAATAAAATCAACCTGGTTTACCGGCTAAGCAAGTTTACCGGTAAAGGAATAGAAATCAAATTTGCCGTTTTGGCCGTTTATGGCGGCAAAAACGGGGAGGGTTTGCTTTATGCTATTGGATCTACTTTCTCAACCTATAGGATGGATTATTTTATTTATTCTTTATCTGGTTATTATGCTTTTGATTCAATTGTTTTTCTGCTTGCGCCGTTCATTTTGGCCAGGCTTGTTGATGCCTTTGGCTTTTTTGCTGATGTTTTTATATTGTGCTTTAGATGTAAATTTATTGCCTTTGGGCGAGTTTATTTCCGTCACCGAACCGGTGCAACAAGTGTGGATGATCTGCGGCTTAGCGGGCTTTTTGATTAGTTTGCTATTTTATTTTTTGGTGCGTATAACCAAGGGTTTGAAACGGCGGACGATGATGGAAACCAAGCGGCAAATTATCGCGGAAAAACAGCGGTTGATGGCGCAAAGAGAAGCCCAGAGAGAATATGAAAAAGAAGCCCAGGGAGAATACCCGCGGCCGCAAAGCCGGGCAAGCCGCTCCGGCTACGCCATGGAAAACGGTGGCCTAGGGGCGGATATAGACGAGGAAGATTTGCAGCTTACCCGGCAATATCCCCGGGAAAAAATCACCGGCCAATCTTCGGCGGCTGCCGGGGAAAGCCAGGCTCAGGCGTTTAAAATCGACCGCCGTTCGGTATATGCCGCAGCCTATCATGACCAGGCGGCGCATACGGAGGAAAGCCAGGCTGCCGATCCGTTGTTCCATCCTTTGCCCCAGGAAAGGAACGGCCAAAACCAATCTGAGGATTTGCGGCGATGATCATCTGCGCCGGCGACAAACTGTATAAATCTTTTGCCGGGGAAGAATTGTTCGGCCCGCTTCGTTTTACCGTGGAGGAAAACGCCCATGTGGGTTTAACCGGCGTTAATGGTTGCGGCAAAACTACTTTGTTTCGTATCATTTGTGGGCAAGTTGCCGCCGATCAGGGGCAGATTACCTTTGCCAAAGGCGTAAAACCCGCGTATATGGAACAAATACTTAGCGTGGAGCAACATATTTCTTTGTTGCAGGCGGTGGAAACGGTTTTCGCCCCGTTGTTCGCCATGGAACGGCGTTTGGCGCAGCTGAGCGAAATTTTGGAAAAGCAGCCTTCGGCAGCGTTAATCGATGAACAACAGCGCCTACAGGAGGAATATCAGCGGCGGGGTGGATATACCTGTCGTTCCCGGGCCCGTTCTGCTTTGTTGGGATTGGGATTTGCCGCGGAAGAATTGGAAAAACCGGTGGGGACTTTGTCCGGCGGCCAGCGTTCCAAGGCTTTGTTGGCTCGTATGCTGTTAAGCGAATCTCCGTTGTTGTTATTGGACGAGCCTACCAACCACTTGGATATCGCGGCTATCGAATGGTTGGAAAATTTTCTATCGGCCTATCGTGGGGCGTTTCTGTTAATTTCCCACGACCGTTATTTTTTGGATAAAACCACCAACGAAACTTGGCATTTTTCCCATGGCCGCTTGCAATGCTATAAGGGCAATTATAGCGAATTCAAGCGAAAAAAAGCGGCGGAGGAACAAACCTTGCGCCATGCCTATCAAAACCAATGTAAGGAAATCCGCCGTCTGGAAGAAATGATCGCCCAACAACGCCGTTTTAATCAGGCCCATAATTACGTTACCATTGCCAGCAAAGAAAAACAATTGGCCAAGCTGAAGGAGAATTTGACGATTCCGGAGGAAGAAGAGGCGGCTTTACATTTTCGCTTTCAAGCGCCGCTTCCCGGGGGTAACGAAGTGCTGCGCCTGCATCAGGTGAAGAAAAGTTTCGGCGGCAAAACGCTTTTTTCCGGCGTGGATATGGAAATCGATAAAGGGGAGCGGGTTTTTTTGCTGGGCGCCAACGGCTGCGGCAAAACCACGCTGCTAAAAATCATTCTTGGCCTGTATCCGGCGGATGAGGGAATGGTTAAGCCGGGAATTAACGTACATATGGGCTATTATGATCAAATACAGGCCCCGTCTACCAGTGAAAAAACGGTTTTGCAGGAGTTGTACGATTGTTTTCCGCGGATGAGCCAAACCCAATTGCGCACCGCTTTGGCCTGTTTTCTTTTTCCTGGGGAACAGGCGTTGAAACCGGCGGCGGGATTATCCGGCGGCGAACGGGCCAGGTTGGAGCTGTTGAAATTGATGCTGCGGCCGGCTAATTTTTTGCTTTTGGACGAACCTAGCAACCATTTGGACGTCGCTTCCCGGGAGGCGGTGGAGAAAGCCCTGCTAAACTATGAAGGCACCATGCTGGTGGTTTCTCATGATCGCTATTTAATCAATCGTTTGGCCAGCAAAATTTATTATATGACTGCCGACGGTTTGACTTTGTATCCGGGAAATTACGATTATTATTTAGAAAAAAGGCTTTTCCATGCCGGTCAAGCGGCTATTGCCAGTGCAAAAAAACCGGCGGCCGGCGAAGGCGGCCAAAAAGCCGATTATTTGCGGCGAAAAGAAGAACAATCCCGCCGCCGCAAATTGGAAACCGCCGCCCAGCGCCTAGAAGAACAAATCGCCCAGGCGGAACAAACCTTGCAAAGGCATAAGCAAAGCTTAGCCGATCCTAATATCGCCGCCGACTATCAACGTTTGACGGAAATTAGCCAAATCATTGCAGGTATGGAAGAACAGCTTAGCGAATATTACAGCCGTTGGGAGGAAACAGCCGAAGAATTGGCAAAATTCCAATCATAACCATGGGTATATAAGAAAAAACTATCCTTTTTATATTTCTAAGATCATAAATTTATGTAAAGTCACAGCCTTTTTGCCTGGTATTATGGATTTAGATCATAGGCTTGGGCCGGAGGGCGCGGCGTATGGCCATGGCAATCGCCGCATATACATAAAAATGCTTTTCGTTTATATCTTTATATATTATTGATTATCGATAAGGGGGCTTGCACTATGGCGCTTGTAGCTTTACGGGATTTATTGGCGGATGCCGAGAAAGGACGCTATGCGGTAGGCGCGTTTAATTGTAACAATATGGAAATTGTCCAGGCGATTATCAACGCCGCCACATTGGAAAAATCACCGGTGATCATTCAGGCTTCGCAGGGGGCGATTAAATATGCCGGTTTGGAATATATCGCCGCTTTAACCAAATTGGCGGCGGACAAAGCGCCGGTGCCGGTGGCAATGCATTTGGATCATGGCACCAGCTTTGAGCAGGCGGTGAAATGTATTCACGCCGGTTTTACCGGGGTGATGGTGGACGGCTCCAAATATCCTTTGGAAGAAAATATCGCTTTGGTCAATCAGGTGGCCGCGGTAGCCCGGCCTTGCGGCGTTTCCGTGGAAGGAGAGCTGGGAAAAATTACCGGTACGGAGGATGATATATACGTTTCAGATAAAGAAGCTTTGTATACCGATCCGGACGAAGCCTGCTATTTTGTAGAAAAAGCCCAGTTAGACGCTTTGGCTATTGCCATCGGTACTGCCCATGGCCAATATAAAGGGGAGCCAAAACTGGATATGGAACGGCTGCGGGAAATTCACAGCCGGGTGGACGTACCTATCGTATTGCATGGCAGTTCCGGCGTACCCGACGATACGCTGCGGGAAGCAATAGCCAACGGCGTGCGCAAGATTAATATCGATACCAATATTCGGGAAGCGTTTATGGCGGCGGCCAAAGCGGCCCTGGCGGAGCAGCCGGATCTTTTGGATCCGCGAAAAATGCTGGCGCCGGCACGGGAAGCGGCCACGGAAATCATACGGCAAAAGATTCGCGTTTTCGGCAGCAACAATCGGGCGTAAAAAGGAGGGCGGAAGGTTCGTCGAGGGGGGACGATACTGGCCGCGGTAAAGATTTTTAGGAGGATATATGGTAAAATTTGTAATATCTTACAGCGGCGGCAAGGATAGCGTATTGGCCTTGCATCAGTTGAAAGCCGCCGGCGACGAGCCTGTGGCTCTGTTGGTGATGATGAACCGGCAACAAAAACGTTCCTGGTTTCATGGGATCGAAATGCCCATTTGGGTAGACGTGTCGGAATCTTTAAATTTGCCGCTGATCTTTTGCGAAAGCGGAGACGATTCCTATGAGGAAGTGCTGGAAAACGGTTTGCGCCAGGCCAAGGCCATGGGCGCGGAGGCCTGCGCTTTTGGGGATATCGATATTCAGCGGCATTGGCAATGGAATTGCCAGCGTTGCCAGGCCGTAGGCCTACGGCCACTACATCCCTTGTGGCAAAAGGAGCGGCGGGAATGTGTGGAAACGTTTTTGCGTCTGGGCTATAAAGCGGTGATCAAATGCGTACAAAACGATGTGACGCCTGTGGATTTGTTGGGGAAAACTTTGGATTCCTCTATTATGCAGCGTCTGGAAGATTTGGGCCTGGATGTTTGTGGTGAAAATGGGGAATATCATACTTTCGTTTTGGACGGTCCCTTGTTTCAACGTCCGGTGGCGGTGAAACAGGGGGAGATCCTACGCCTGCAATACGCCACGGTTTTGGATTTGCATAGCGCCCGGGAAGAATCCGCCGGCGAAGAAGAGAGTATTTTTTAATCGCCAGCCCATGACGGGGACGCGGGGTTACCGCGGACGGCGAGCCACCAACGGCGAGCCACCGACGGCCCGCTACGGAGAGCAAACCACGGATGAATAACGAAAATAAGCAGGAGGAATCAAGGTTTTCCTCCTGCTTATTTTTATTTTGCTTTTTTCCCTTCTTCGTATAGCCGGATACATCCAACGGCTATATCCATAGCTTTGTCAAATCCGATTGTGAAGTGACCCCCAAAAGTTAGACAATATTTAAGAGCAGAAATTGATTAAGCAGCCGAAAGGGCTTGTTGTCTGTGACTTGCAGGCGGCAAGCCCTTTAGCTTTGCCTTGATGCGGTGGTTGTTGTAGTAAGCCAGATAGGCAGTTAGTTCCAGCTTGAAGTGTTCCATGGATTCAAATTCTTGCAGATACAGCAACTCACTTTTGAGTAAGCCAAAGAAATTTTCCATAAC